>NZ_VRUZ01000039.1:0-38257 GCF_008039485.1 Methylobacterium sp. WL69
AGCGCCAGACCCTGATGGATCGCCGCTTGCGCCACCACGCGCAGGCCGCCTAACCTCTCACCCCAGATGGACCAGAGCCTCCGCTCCTGAACACCGCTGAATGTCCCAAATCATCTGACGACGGACAACCTTGAAGCAGCCCGACGACAAGGCCGGCAAGGACGATCGCAAAGCCGGCGACACCAAGTAGGAGCGCCCTGGATGACCGCTACTCCCGCGCCTCTCCAGGTGCCGCAGCGCGACGTCGCGATCTGGCGGGGCGATGACGACCCGTCCCTGGTTTGGGAGTTCGGCGACGCCACGACGCCCGATATCCTTCAGGGCTCGACCTTCCTGCTGATCGTCCAGTCACCAGGCTATGAGGTGGTTCTGCGCTCGGAAGATCCGGCCACGACCCTCACCGTCGACGTCGCGGCGCGGACCGTCACCTGGGCCTACACGCAGGCGGAATCGGCCGCTCTCCCGCAGGGTACGGCCCGGTACGAGCTGAAGCGGGTCATCGCGAACAAGACCCGCACCTGGGTCTGGGGCGCGGTCCGGGTCATGTCGGGACTGCTTCATGCCTGATTTTCCCGCCGTTCGCGTGCCCATGCCTCGGCGTGTGGCGGCTGCCCTGGTGCCGGCGCCGCATGTGCCGCCCGTCGCCATCGTTCGTGTCGGCTCGATCGGGCCGGCCGGCGGACCGGGACCGGAAGGCCCTCCCGGCGCGCCCGGCAACTACGGCTCCGTCCGCTACGGCGAGATGATGGGTGCGGCCATCACCGACATGGAGGCGAACACCAACGCGCCCTTCATCGTCACGGCGCCGCGCGAGGTCGCCAACGGCCTGCAGGGCCCATTCCAGGGCTTCGACTTCCTCGACGACGCTGGGGTGCTGCGCGCGCGCAAGGCCGGTGATTCCTACCAGCTGTCGCTGCGGGTCACGGCGATTCCCCAGCTGTTCGGCGGGTGGATCAAGATCGGCATCTACATCGCCGGCAACATCTCCGGGCTCAACGGTGCCACTTCGGAGCGCACCGTGCCGCTCACTGAGGCCGCCGGGACCTCGCACCGGATCGACGAGCTGTTCCAGGTGTTTCCGCGCGCCGGCTTCATCGCCAACGGCGCGGTGATCATGCTCCGGGCCTCGGTGCCCGTCCGCCTTTCGCAGGAGACGCTGTTCGTGACTCCCCTGGTGGCCGCGCCGTGATCCTCGTCCAGTATCTGCCCGACCGGAACGTCCTGTGCGTCACGGGCGTGGCGACGCCGTTCCCGGCGGGCTCGCTCGAGGCCCGCCGCCAGGGCGACATGCTCGCCGTCGCCTCGCCGCACGAAAACTTCCTCGTCACGCAGTGGACGGTCTTCACCGGGTGGAGCCGGCCGAGCGGCGTCCCCTTCGCTTCGACCGATGAGGCCTTCGCCTACCTCGACGCGGTCTGCAGGGAGAAGCGGCCGGTCGGCCTGCCGCCGCTGACCTTCGTCGCCGGCGAGCCCCTGAGCGGGCATCGAGCCGTGCGCCTGGCTGGCGCGGGAACCGTGCGTGTCGCCTCATCCGGAGACATCGCCCAGGCCGGCCTCGTGCTCGGCGTGACGACGGGGGCAGCCGAAGAGGGCTCGCCCGTTGCGGTCATGGTCGTCGGCGAGGTCGACGAACCATCCTGGTCCTTCGCCCCGGGGCCCGTCTTCCTCGGCCTCAACGGCGCGCTCGTGCAGGCCCCGCCCGCCTCCGGCTTCGTCCAGCAGATGGGCACCGCCGTCTACTCGACCCGACTCATCGTCGAGCGGGCCGCCCCGATCATCCTCGCGCAGTAGGAGCGCCCGATGCCCGCCAAGAAGTACCTCGTCGCCCAGAACGGCCAGACGGCCGAGAAGGTCGCCACCGTCACCAGCGCCGGCGCGGCCAACGGGGGCGATATCCTCGCGCTCGACGACACCGGGCGCGTCGATGCCAGCGTGCTGCCCGTCGGTGTCGGGGCCGACGTCGCGAGCCTGCCCACGACCGAAGCCTTGGCGGCCGGCGACTTCGTGAACCTCTACTCCAACGCCGGCGCGTTCGCGGTCCGCAAGGCCGACGCCTCGGCGGCTGGCAAGGAGGCGCACGGCTACGTGCTGGCGGCCTTCACCGCCGGCGCTACGACCACCGTCTACTTCGACGGGCGCAACACCGCGGTCACCGGCCAGGCGCCGGGCGTCGTGTTCCTGTCCGCCGCCAACGCCGGCAAGGGCACCGCCACCTGTCCCACCGGCGCCGGCCAGATCCAGCAGCGCCTCGGCGTCGCGGTCGCGGCCACGGAGGTGAACTTCGAGGCGACCCCGCCGATCCTGCTGGCGTAGCCCGCCATGGCGCGCCGCCGCCCCCTCGTCGCCGGATCGGGCCAGCCGTCCGAGCTCCCCGCCGGCGATCGCCTCACCGGGTTCTGGGCCAAGGCCATCGCCGTCCCCGCCGGCGGCGCGGTCACCACCACCATCCCGGCCGGCATCTTCGCCGCCCTGCCGGTGGTCAGCCATTCGATCGAGGCCACGGGCACCCGGGACTACGTCCTGCGGGTCTCCGGGCGCATCCTCAACGCGGACAAGACCATCACGCTGACGGGGGTGGTTCGCCAGTCCCGCATGCTGCCGGGCACGCTGCTGGTGTCCGGTGGGAATGAGACCTTCGAGACGCTGACGACCGCCGTGACGCTGCACCTGGTGGCCGTCGAAAGCGACTAGTGGATGGGGGCCTCCAGGCCCTGCAATTCCTCGTCCCTTACGATTCGCCGAATGTGGGCCTCGCCCATCGGAGTTTTCGCGACGTAGGTGAACGTGGCTAGGCCGGTTGAACGGTCAAGCGGTCCCGCGATGATCTCGACGTTGCCCTCTAGCCCCGTCATCCGCTTCAGCGTCTCTTCGATCTCTTTGGCGACCTCGGCTCGCGTTGTGCCTTCGAAGATCGGCCGAATACCCTCAGCCATGGCCCTTTCGATGGCCGCCTGAAGCTCTTCGTCGGTCAGGTGGGACCACTCATTCATCGCCACGCTCCTGTCGCCCCCGCCTTACCACGGAGCACGCCATGACCGACACCGAGCGCGCCTACTTCACCCTCTGCTGGACGGTCTGGATGGCAGGGTTGGAGCTCTGGTGGGAGCGGTGGGGGTTGGCCCCGCGGCCGTAGCCTCTCATCCACCGCCCGGCCCGGCCCCGAGGCAGGCGGGTCACAGCATGCGTTTCAGCGATGCCGACGGGGTCTACGTCGCGGGAAGGCTCCCGTGAATTGCGCTGCCGGCTCCCCCCAGGGCCCGGCGAACAGCATCGACCTCTGCGCCGATACGCGAGCCTGCAGGGCCATGTACACGCGGCCAATGGTGGGTTCGCGCGAGCGCCTCAATCTTCTCGGGCGTGCACCCACAGGCCTTGGCGAGTTCATCAGCCGTGAGCCAGGGCTTCGTTTCTTTTGCTTCCGGCATCCTCAGCTCGCGCTCCCTCTGATTCAGCCGGCCCCGTAGCACATCGGTCTGCTCTCACCCACCGAACACAAGCGGTGTTGCGCATTCAAAACGGGCTGTGATGTGAGCCTATCCGTCATCGTCGCGAAAGTGGCTAGAGGCCTTATGCTTGTGGGCTCGAGTTCTTCCGGCCGGCTCTGCAAAGCAGCCGCTACAGACTGATCCTGTTGCCCGCCGAACCCTATCATCGAACCGGGCGTTTCGAGTTTCCTGATCTGTCAGCGCAGCCTTGGATTTGTCTTCCATGCGTTCCTGTTGGTCACGAAACGCTTTCGTCGTGCCGTGGATTGGCTCGCCTAACGGTCCTGGCTCCGCGACCGCAGCGCCTATGGCACAAGCCAGCAGACCAATCGCGAGTACGAGGCGCATGCGTCTCCCTCCAGTTGCCAAGCTTATCCGTCGGATACCTGCGACGCCCGGCGCGCTCGAGACATTCGTAACCGCTAATTTTGCAGCGGGCACCAAATATCGTCCTGCGGCGCGGCGGCACCGATACATCGACTCGTGGAGGCCGGCATGACCCCACGCTACGGACCCGTCAGTCCGCTCGCTGCGCCACCGGCGTCGGCGATCGCAGGAAGATCAGTACGCCACCGCCTAGGGACAGGCCAAGGGCGATGACGACGAGCAGGAAGAACCAACGGGGCATGGGGCCGGATAGCACGCCCGGCGTGGCCGAGCCCTGCGAAACTTTCGCACCCCTGAACGCCTGACCATCCCGCGCCGGCCGGGCAACGCCGCGCATCCTGCCCCCCCAATCTCGGAGAGATCCATGGCCGCTGCCCTCAATCGGCAGGCGTTCTTCACCGCTGTGCGCGGCAAGCCCTTCGGCGGGTCGCTGTCACAGGGCCAGGTCTCCGGTATGGAGAGCCTGCTGAACGCCTGCCCGCCGCTGCTTGGCACCGACGCGCTGGCCTACTGCCTCGCGACCGCTTTCCATGAGACGGCGCGGACCATGCTGCCCGTCAAGGAGTACGGCGGCGAGGCCTACTATCGCCGGATGTACGATCCGCAGGGCGAGCGGCCGGCCAAGGCAAAGGAACTCGGTAACACCGCGCCCGGCGACGGCGCGAAGTTCGCCGGCCGGGGCTACGTCCAGCTTACGGGCCGGACGAACTACCGGCGGGCCACCGGCGAGCTTCAGGCCCTCGGGATCCTGGACCGCAGCATGGACCTGACGGTGACGCCCGACATGGCGATGGTGCCGGACGTGGCTGCGGCCATCATGTTCCGGGGCATGGCCGAAGGCTGGTTTACCGGCCGGAAGCTGTCGCAGTATTTCGGGGCGGGCGCGGTGATTCCGGTGGGCGCCCGGGCGATCATCAACGGCACCGACAAGGCCGAGCTGATCGCGGGACACTTCCGCGATTTCCGGGCCGCATTGTTCGCTGCGGACCATGTGCCGGGTGGCGTTGCAGCGACCGTCCCCGTTCCGCCCGTCACCACCAAGCCTGTCGGCCCGCTCGTGGCGCCCGCGCCGCGCAACAGCGGCCTCGTGGCGAAGCCCGGACCGGCGCCGGCGCCCACCGTCCAGACCGGCAGCCTCGGCTCGTGGCTCGCCTCCCTTTTCACCAAGAAGGCGTCGTGACCATGGAAAACTGGATGCAGGCGGCCGGGCAGCTCGCCCAAGCGGGGCTCCCGTCGCTCGGCTCGCTTATCGGCAGCATCACGGGTGGGCCGCTCGGCGGAACCATTGGCGGCGCGGTCGGGCGCGGCGCGGCGGCGGCCATCGGAGCAGCGCTGGGGGTTGCTCCGACTCCGGAGGCCATCACGCAGGCCGTGGCGGCCGACCCGGCCGGCGCGCAGATCAAGCTGTCCGCCATCGAGGCCGACGCCAAGACCCAGGCCGACTATCTCGCCGACATCGCCAACGCCCGGGCGATGCAGCTCGGGCTCGTGCAGACCCAATCCTGGGTCCAGAACATGCCGGCGATCGTCACCCTGCTCATCTTCCTGGCGTGGATCACGCTCACCGTTGCGCTCTACTTCGTCCAGGCCGAGATCCCTGAACGGGTCTACCAGCTGCTCAGCCAGGCCTACGGCGCCTCGAACCTCGCGCTCGGCACAGCCATCGCGTTCTGGCTCGGATCGTCGCGGTCCTCGCAGATCAAGGACAACCAGATCACGGCGCTGCTGCCGGGCAGCGGGCGGCGCTGACGCATGACCCCGATGGATTTCGCCGGCCTGCTCAAGGAGTACGGAGGGTGGGGCTTGAGCGCCATCCTGATGGCCGCCCTGGTGAAGGTCTACAAGGATAAGGACGCCCTGGTCTCCAGCCACATCGAACGCTTCATCATCGCGATCGAGGCGTCGAAGAACTCGGCCGACGGCGTCAAGGGCGCGCTGCAGGAGTTGCGCTCCCTCATCGACACAAGCGGCAAGGCCGTCGGCGACCACAGCCACCAGATCGCGATCCTCGTCGAGAAGGTGATCCACGGGTTCGGGAATACGACGGCGGCGCTGGAGGGAATCGCCCGCCGCCTCGAGCGCAACCCGGCCCGTAGCGACCGGGAGCGGACCTGATGTGGGCCCGGGTCATGTCCTGGCTCGGCCTCGCCAAGGCTGCCGAGCAAACCACCCGCCTCGACGCCGCCATGGCGAGCAACCTGGCCGCGCAGGGCGGGCTACAGCGGGAGAGCGCGAACACTGCCGCGTCGGCGGTGATCGCCCGACGCAAGACCGTCATCGCTCGCCGGCGCACGCGCCGGACCGCCCGCCAGTTCGACGGCCAGAGGATGAACACCGGGGACGTCCGCGCCCTCGTCGACGGGATGCTGGCGACCTTCGACCCGACCCGCCACAGGACAGAGGATGAAGGCCGGTGAAGCACACCATCTACGACGACGACCGGCCCGAAAACATCCGCAGCACGATCGGCTGGACGGTCGCGATCCTGACTGTCGGCTACCTGATCATCAACGCCTTCGTGCCCAACAACGACATCAACATCGCCGTCGACGTGCTGGTCGGCGTGATGGCGACCATGGCCCTCGTCTACTACCTCGGCGCCGCGGTGCGCGCGGTCTGGACCGGGTCTCAGGCGAACACCGACTACCTCATCGTCGGCATCAGCCTGTCGTGGCTCTCGCAGGACGGGCAGGCATGGATGCGGGTCGTGGCGCGTCTCTCGCACTTCGATCCCGCTTTCCTGAACTCGGAGCTGTTCGCCCCGCTGAAGCTGCTCTCGGTGGTGGCGGCAGTCCTGCACGTCATCCCGCGCGGCGCGGCCAACGGCGTCGTGCCGGCGGGTGACCGGGTCGCCGTGGGCATCGCCATGCTGGTGGCCGCCGTGCTCTCGATCGGCATCCTCACCCTGCGGCCGGACCCACGCCCGATGATCCAGAACGCGCCGATCTGGATGAAGGACCTGTTCCAGACGGGCGAGAACCTCGTGCCGGGAGCTGCACCAACGTAGGGCTGGCATGTCACATGCACTACCAGACGAGCCCCATGGCGGGGCTCCTCATCCTAGAACCAACTCACCTGCCTGCCGAAACAATGCAACGCAGGTCGATCCGCTCACCGGCCCGTACAGCGGGCGGTGGATTCGCGGGATCGTCACATGGCGAAGAGCCCGTTCGCTGACACTGCGCTTCAATAGGAAATCATGGCGCCCAGAGCAGCTATTGATCGGCAATAGACGCTTGTCTGACCCGCACGAATTGCATGGGCTCCTCCAATGGCGGTCTATCGTTGGCGCAACACCAGTATGTGATCGATAATTTTGCGAATATGCGCTTGATTGCTGGAACTGGAAGTAGGATCAGCCATGGGCGGAAGCACCGCAGTTTGAGAGTGTCTATGTCTGAGAACGCCGAAATCCAAACAACTGAATTCGTCGATATGACGGGCGACATCGTCGCTGCGTATGTGTCGAACAACGCTGTTCGGCCTTCCGATCTGCCCGACTTGATCCGCACCGTCCACGCTGCGCTTAACGGTCTCGCTGGCGGGATTGCAACCGCCGCACCGGAAGCCGAGATCGAGAAGCCGACTGCTGCTCAGATCCGCAAATCCGTCATGCCAGACGGCATTGTCAGCTTTCTGGATGGCAAGTCCTACAAGACCATGAAGCGGCACCTGAGGGGGCACGGCTTAGAACCGCAGGGCTATCGGCAGCGCTTCGGTCTGCCAGCGGACTATCCGATGGTCTCTCCGAACTACGCGGCGCAGCGCTCGGCTCTGGCGAAGTCGATCGGCCTGGGCCGGGTCGCTGACCGCAAAGATAGCGAGCAGCCCAAGATGCAGAGCCGCAAGAAAGCGGGTTGATTGTCCATCTGCTTGTCACGTCCAAAGCCCCGCAGCCTTCGCCGGTGCGGGCTTCGTGTTCCTGCCGGAGTCCTTTGGCGCCGCCGCCGGCCAGGGCGTCGTAGGGCCGGCGCCGAGAGCACCGCATGTCGCCGCCGGCGCGAAGGCCTCGCTCGCTAGCTCGGCGCGGGCCGGAACCGTCGGGCCGCCCGGCCGTTCCCCAATCCCTAGCAAGACCCGAACTTCACCCGCCCGGAGCAATCCAGGGCGGGTTTTTCGTTCTGGGATAGACTGGCAATTGACGGTGTAAGCACCTGCGCCGCACGAGCAGCGCATGATGACCTCTTTCACCGAACGAATGCGACAGATCCGAGCCTCGCTTCGCCCCTACCAGCACGTGTCGACGGAATCGCTTCGCCGAAAGCTGGAGTCGGGCGCCCTCAAGTCGCAAGAATGCGAGCGGGTTCGACGCGAATTGGCGCTGCGAGATCAGAGCTTCATCTAAGCGCCTAGGCCGCCCAGCCCAAGGCTTGGCGGCTTTTCTTATTCGTCACGATGCTCGATAGCGAATCTGCGGCCGACAGGGATTGCTTCTGGCATACCAGATGCGATGATGCCTTCGCCCTTACCCAAGGGCATCCTCAACGTGACCACCTTCACCCGCCCGGCTCGCGCCGCGGCGGGTTTTTCATTGGGGTAGTCATTGATACGGCCAAGGTTCTAACTGGAAGCGAATCTTAATAAGATTTTCAAGAAAAATTTACCTCGAAACCTGTTCCATGAACCAAATTAGCGAACAAACTCGCATGTTAGTTGAGTTTTAAGGCGATCAAGCCAACATACAAAGAGCGAAAGAGTCATCGCTACAATTTAACGGATTGGAGGAAGCAATGGCCTCGCTACTCGGCGGTATTGGCTCTGCAGTTGGTGGTATTGTGGGCGGAGTCGGATCCACGGTCGGCAGTACCTTAAATGGGGTCACCGGCAGCAGCCCTGGTCAGGTCGGCACAGTTGTAGATTTGAACCTTGGCGGTTTGGTCGGACTGAACATCGGGGCCGGAGGTACTACATCGATCATCGCGATCGACGGTAGCATTGGGACAACCGGCTCCACTTCGGTCTCACCGATTATCAATCTGGGCGTTGATCTTGGTACAGGTTCGACCGGCGGGAACGGTGGCCTCCTCGGCGGACTTCTCGGCGGCGGGTCTTACGGTAACGGCGGCGGTCTCATCCCCACCACGGTGGATGCTCTTTTGGGCACCGTTGGCTCACTCACCGGAGCCCTCACGGGTGGCGGGACTGGCGGCGGGACTGGCGGCGGCGGCACGGGCGGCGGTACCGGCGGCGGCGGGACGATTCCGTTCAACCCCGGCACACCTGGACAGGTCATCAATGGCACGGAGGCGGCGGACACGCTGCACGGCACCGGGGGCAACGACACAATCAACGGCCTGGGCGGCCGCGACGTCATCTTCGGAAACAGCGGCAATGACCTTGTCGATGGTGGCGCTGGACTCGACACGTTCGTCGCAGGCGGCACGCTCAGCTCCTACAATGCGGCTGCGCAGAATGGTGTGCTGGCGCTTCAGAACAAGTCGACCGGTGAGATCGACTACCTCATGAACGTCGAGCGCCTCCACTTCACTGACAACAAGGTCCTTGCACTGGATTTCAACGGCAACGCAGGCGAGGCATTCCGTCTCTATCAGGCTGCGCTTGACCGGGCCCCAGAGAGTGCTGGTCTCAAGTTCCACGTCGATCTGCTGGACAGAGGCGTCAGCCTTCACGATGATGCGGTCGGCTTCATCAACTCGCCAGAATTTCAGCAGAAATATGGCGCCAACCTAACAAATCAGCAGTACATCACCAATCTTTATGAGAATACACTGCACCGCAATCCAGACGCCGCTGGCTTCGCATATTATGACAATCTTCTAAATTCAGGTGCGCGGGACCGCGCCACTGTACTAATTAACTTCTCAGAGAGCCCGGAAAATCACCAGCAAACCGATCATCAGCTGCAGAACGGCATTCTGCTCGATTACAGCGTCGCCTGATCGGAGGCGCCAAGCGCTGCGATCACACCTCCGACTACGACCGGTGGTGTGGCTTCGTTAGCCCGCTACGCACCTGACTTCCCCGAGACCTTACCTTGACCCGCCCGGAGCAATCCGAGGCGGGTTTTTCATTTCGGGGGCTAGGCTGGCGGAAGGCGACTAGCGCGGTCGCCTCGTGCGGGCCGGGCGCGGGTATCGCTGGGGACGGATCACTGCCTAAAATGCTCCTCCAGCTATGGAGGCACACTTGCGAGCGCTATTTGAGCAATTACTGGATGACGGAGAGGCAGGAATAGAGCGCCTCATCGTCGAACGCGCACAAGAGAATGTTCAGTTAGACTTCAAAACAAAGAAAAATGCTTTACGTGGCACATTCGAGGATGAAGACAGAAAAGTCTTTGGGAAGGCGCTATCAGCCCTCGCTAACTCTGCAGGTGGCCTGCTTGTTTATGGGATAACTGCGAAAAAGGGCGCTGACGACATCGATTGTGCGCAAGCTCCTGCAGTTCCTATAGCCGAAATCGAACGCTTCAAATCAGAAGCCATCCGAGCTGCTGGCGATTTGCTGA
This sequence comes from Methylobacterium sp. WL69, assembly GCF_008039485.1. Classification (NCBI taxonomy): domain Bacteria; kingdom Pseudomonadati; phylum Pseudomonadota; class Alphaproteobacteria; order Hyphomicrobiales; family Methylobacteriaceae; genus Methylobacterium; species Methylobacterium sp. WL69. Next base: position 10,342 of record NZ_VRUZ01000039.1, read on the forward strand.
TGCCTCGTTACGATGGCATCAGCATTGATCATATTCCGACAGTAGCCGATCCGACTTCTGGATACCTGCTGATCTATGTTGAGCGCTCCGACAGACGGCCCCATCGCTGCGAAGCTAAAGGAGAAAAGCAGTACTACAAACGCGCGGGGGATAGCTCCTTCGCAATGGAGCACTATGATATTGAAGATGCTTTCTCGCGTACCAAGAACCCTACGATATCAGTAGAATATATCTTGCATGGAGGCGGAGTATCTGGTCCAGTAATATACAAGGAAATACGGGTTGATTTAGTAAACAATTCAGATGTAATTGCCAAGTATCCATACATTAAGTTTTCAAATATGCATTGCGTTAATCGAGCAAGGTTTACGCCTACGCTAGAAGGATTTACCCTAACCTCGGAGGCGGACGGCATGACAGTAGCTGGAAGCGCGGATGTTGTTGTTCACCCACACTGCAGGCGCACAATCTTCTGGCTCGAAGTGGCCGTCTCAAGTCTGAATGGAGTGCAGGTGATCGGAGAGGAGTCTGCACAGACGGCAGTTGTCGGGCTTCTCTACCAAGCGGGCTGTGAGGGATCAAAGCCGGTTCGGGGTGAGAAGGTCTGGTACGGTAGGGAGTTGTTCCCACCTAATTGACCCGACGACCGATTCCCGGCCCAACACTACCGTCCGAGAGACACGCCCGCAGCCGAAAGGCCAGCGGGCGTTTTTGTTTCTACGCCCCCGCCGCCAGCATCAGCCGCCGCCGGACCTCCGCGACCTTCTCCTCGGGCGATCGCGCGGCGCTGTCCGTCCAGACGGTCAGGGTGATCAGGCGCAGCGTAAGATCGTCAACGCCAAGGCCGGCCACGCACCGCCGCAAACGCCCGACCGCGATGTCGACCTCGCCCATCACCGCCCGAACAGCCGATTGGCCTTCAGCAAACCACATGCAGCTTTCAAGAAAGAGCCTGCATCGCCATCGCTATACGATGAGGCAAAGGCCCGATCTGCGATAGGGGATAGCGCTCGATGATGGCAGCTACGATGCCAGAGAGGAACGGCGTAAGCTGCCGGGATCGGGGAACCCAGACCAGCTGCATGACCCTGCTCATAGGACCGTTCAGGGCTGCCTTGCCCGTTCGCTGACGGGGAGATCACCTACCCGCGAGTGAGCTAAAGACCGTAGCCGACCAAAGGTTGCGCACTGAGCCGTACGTTACCGCTCGAATACCCAGATCGGCACGGCGCCACCGCGAATCCAGCGTCACGGCCCCGTATATCCCAAGGCGATCGCAGCATCGCGAAGCCTGGGCATCGAAGCGGCATAACGGGCCGTAAGGCCGGCACCGGTCGGTAATTGCCGATCTGCCCGCGCGTTGTCCTCGTTGTCCGACAGCTTGATGAGGATCGCGCCGATGTTGCCGGATCGGATTAGGGTCCCGATGCGCTCAGCTTAGGACATTTCTTCATCCGTCTTGGACAGGAGCTGCACCATTTTGATGACCTGAGGGGCGTAACCCGCTTTCAGGAGATCGTCCGCGGTCGTTGGCGTGTCCTCCAGAACATCGTGCAGGTAGGCAGCCTGCAGGACGTGATCCGGGTTGATGCTCAGGCCGTCCTTCTCGAAGGCATGGGTGGCACGGCCGCTTGCGGCCCCCGCAACGCGGTTCACGTGCCGAATGTAGGGCTTTCCGGCTTTGTCGACCTGGCCGGCATGGGCTTGCGCTGCAAACTGATGCGCGTCGGAGTTGGATGGAGACATCACACCTTCTCCGGCCGGGCGAGCAAGATCGCCTTGCGCACGGCGGCGCGCTTCAGGTGGTCTGTCGCCTTCTCGTTAGAGGTTGTGACGGACGCCCACTCGTGCGCCCGCACGGCCTCAGCGAGGTCGATCCGATAGCCCTCGCTGAACAGGAACGCCGACGTACTCGGGTCGTCCATGAAAGCGTCCACCGCGGCGGCGATATCCGCGTCCGTCACGACCTGCGCCTTGAACAGTTCGCCTGTGGTTTGGGGTGCATTGGCCATGTCGGCCACATAGGGCCTACCGCCTGAACAGCCAAATTGGACCCGTTCGGCCGGCAGTCCTTTCCCAAGTCCTGACGAGATCCTACCTTCACCCGCCCGGTTCGCGCCGTGGCGGGTTTTCTGTGTGGGCCAGTAGGAAGTCCGGCGTGGGTTCGAGATCACATTCGAATCCAGCTCAGCACGGAACCGACAGCACTGCCCACGATTCATCTGCCACGATCCGCAGCAGGAACACCGCGATGGCTTCGAACGAAAAAACGGCGCCGGCTGGCCTCGACATACCGGCTAAGGGTAAGTCCCTGGTCGAGCCCAAAAACTCCGATGATCCCACAGAAGCCGGACCGACATCGCCTGGGCACAGTGTACCGACGGACGATCAGGGACCGGCGACGGGAGGATATGACAACCATTCACCAAGCCTGCACCCGACCAACAAGGAGGGTGGTTACGGTGCAGGTTGACGTATCCGCTGGGCATTGGGTGCGCTGACCGACACGATTCATCGCGCCTTTTCTTGGGACGAACTCGTCCCGACCCCAGCAGCATGCCATGCTGTGCGTCGGCGCGAACGGCGTCGTGCCGACGGGCGACCGTGTTGCGGTGAGGATCGCGCTGCTCATCGCGTCCATGCTCTCGATCAGTATTTCGCACTGCGACTGGATCCTCGTCCAATGACTCGGATCGCGCCGATCTGGATGAAGAACCTGTTCCAGACCGGGAACGGCTCGCACTGGGGGCTGCGCCGACGTAGGGCGGACCGCGACTGTAGGATTATTCCGCGCTGCTGGCGCGTCTACATTCTGATCCCTCAACCCGAGGACGATCATCCCTACCTTCACCCGCCCGGGGTAATCCGTGGCGGGTTTTCTTTTCTGGTCGCGGTGAAACTGGAGGCGACGGAGGTCCGTAGAATTATAAATGCAAAACCCATCAAATGCGATTCTTGCGAAGCACGCTTGCGAGTCAGCGGATGACAGGCTTGCATCCGCCGACGCCGCATGGATGACCGAGTTAGCGACTGCTTTCGGTGGCAGAAACGTTGATGCCGTGGCTGCGACCCCGGAGGGACAGGGTGAACCGGGCAGCCGGTTGCGCGAACTTTTTGATGCCCACATCGAGGCGAGGACAGTCTGGAGCAGGGCACACGAGGGGAAACCGCAGCTCGGCTAGCCGCGACGCGCGGGCGCGACGATCTGTTCTGACCCGCACGGTAACAACTGCGGCAGCCTTTCTTGCAGGCCCTCGGCCCCTCCTAAAAATGAAGGGTGGATAAGCACCAGCTCGAACATCCGTGCCATCCAACCGTTGGTGCCATTCGAGAAGCCTGCGAGGAACCGATGAGCGAAAAGAAGGCGCCCCCAAGTGAAGCGACCACCGCGCCGACTGCGCCTAATCCGCAAGACACCTTGAGCGTGCCGATGGATCAGGTGATCACGAAGACTTCAAATATCGAAGGTAGCCACACCCAGGAGACGATTGACCCGGCGGAGCAACTACCCGAGGACCCCAAGGAACAGAACGACCTAGCTTGATTTGGTCCTCTTGTCGGAACGGACAGGCGGAAGCGGTGGTTGCCGGTTAGGTTTAGATCCGGAGGACATATGACCAAAATTCTCGTTCTCGCCTTGGGCGCCTCGCTGTGTAGCTTCTCGGCTCTCGCACAGTCTTCCATCGGGCCCGCGACTGGACCCGGACCGGGAACTGCGCCCGTTGCCCAGGGGCAGCCGAACACCACGGGCAACGACCCCAGCGTTTCGGTCTCGCGTGGTGCCACGGGTGCTGAGACTGCGACGACAGACTCGGCCGCAGGCGGTAATGCCAGCAAGCCCGAGCAAGCTGTGCCGAACAGCAGTGCGGGCGGTGGCGGCCGCTGATTTCAAGCGGCGAGCCAAGTAGACTTACCCGCCCGGCCCAAGCCGCGGCGGGTTTCTTTATTTGAACGAATCAGGCTTACAGAAGCTCCATCGACAGCAAATGCAGCAAACTGCGCCCGGGCTGAATTGCGATGAAAATGCAATGGCCGGAGGAAGGTGTTGCGTGGGACTTACTGCTCTTTGGTCTCGACCGTACCAGCCCGAGCGAGCGGCGGCGTCTGCTGGTGCTGGATGACCCGCCAGACTTCGTGTTCCAGTCGCCGGTACGTCGATGTGCAATTCGCTTCGTAGGTCTCGTCGTCGCGAGACGCCGCAACCTGATACGCGACCACAATGATACCCTCTTGCGGGCGGGCAATCTGCTCTTTTGAAAACGCAACACTGGTCCAGCGAGGTGTGTTCGCGACGGCCTCAATGGCCTGCTGACCGCTCAGCACGAACGGAGGGTGCGGCAGCACCATCAGACACTCGTCATCAATCAGTTCGCGGTAGTGATCCGGACTGCCGTCCCAGAGACTCTTCTCGAAGGACCAAACGCGATCGTCATCCATGGTGCGCTCCTGCCGATGGGGAACAGTTTGTGAAGCGAGTAAACAAGGCTTCGTTCCTGTGACGCGCTACCGCAGCACGCCCTGCGCACGTAGAAGGTGAAGCGCTGAAGGTGTGTCTGCGGGATAACACCCTCTATCCGAACTCCATTGAGACGGAGCGTTCAGCAGGCAGCGCCGCCACGACGCGTGGGCCTCGCACATCGAGGTTGTTGCTCTCCCAGTCATCGAGAACAGCATTGGACGCTCGGATGAGGCCGTCGGATGATCCTCCGATCACCGGCCGGATTGCTTCGACAAGGCGGGTCACGAGCACCTGCTCATTGCTGGGATGGATCGCCGAGGTCGCCTGGTGTGCGTAGGCGGCATAGACGTTCTCAGCGAAGTCACGCGCGATCTGGTCTGCTTCCGGGGTATCCGACACGGGCTCTTCCTCTCTTTATTTCCCGATGCAGCTCGTTCTCATCAGCGGGCTCGGTGCTCGCCGGGCGCTCCAGAACAGCCCGAGGCGAAACAGAGCCTTATTGCCCGATAGAACGCCGCCCGTTCGGCAGGAGATAGCCGTTCCAATCGAGCTTCAAGGGCAGCTTTTCCCGCGATTGCATCAGGATGCTGGGCGGCCTGGGCCTCTGTGATCCTGGTCATCGGAGCTCCCTACTGGTGTGAAGCCTTACTCATCACAAACGGGGATCCGGACCATCGTCGCGAGGTGTGCCGTCATAGCCTTCCATCCAGGACGCGCGTTCCTCGCTGTCACGCGGGTAGGGGCAGGCATCTTTCGGCCGGCCGTGAATACGGGCCTGTGCGCCTTCTTCGATGGGATCTGGGTTGGAGTAACGGGTCTGGGCCATGACGGTGACTCCGCGTTCAAATGTGCAGGTCAACTGCACCGAAATGGAACACGATCCCGCGGCATAAGAAGCATTCTCAGCCCTTCGTTCGTTGGAACGGCCGAAGGACCCGAGCCAGCCGACCTGGCTCGGCCGCGACTTCCGGCGCCGGCCCTTCCGCGGCAAGCATGATCTGCCCAAGCAGGGACGGCAACTCGATACCGTGCTCCTTCAGCAGCAGGCCGGCATCAAGAAGCGAGCGGATGTGGTCGTCCGGAACCGGACGCTTCATGATTTGCGCGTCGAGAACCCGGTCGGCGAGGAGCGTCGCGAGTCGAGACACCTCCGACAGACGCTCGTGAGCGGCATCGACTTCAGGAACAGGTATCGAAACGGCACTCACGTCCATCTCCGTTGGTTGTCGAACGCTCGCCTAGGGGTATCCCCCATTCGAAAGCATAAGCCAAACCTCTCCAAATCCATCGAGAAGCAAATTAATTGGTAAGGTTTGAGATTCGGAGCTCTTTTCGCACTTTTCTGGTCGCAGAAATGCCGATGGCGCATGCGCAACGACACGAGTTGCCACAGCTTACCCATTCTAATTGTGTGCCCGCGAATGCGGCGATGCGGCCAGGAACGGCCGCTTCAACGGCCGCGTTGACGGCCGCCCCCCCAATCATTGAACAGGATTTCACCATGCGTCGTGCCATTACTACCGCTTGCCTGATTATCGCCTCGTCGTGCGCGCTGGTGCCGCTGGCGCATGCCCAGGAGCCCGCTGCCAAGACAACCAACAGCGTAGTTCGCGAACACATGGAGGTTGTCGGTTCCGACAAGATCCACGTTGGGACGGTCGATAAATACGATGGCAAAGACATCAAACTGACGAAAAACGATCCGGCGGCCGACGGCCAGCATCACACCATCCCGTCGTCCTGGGTTGGCACGCTGAACGGCGACACCGTCATCCTGACTAAAACGGCCCGGGAGACCATGGCTGAGTGGAAGGCTTCTGAGCGCCCAGAAGGCGACGCGAAGAAATAAGAAAACGCCCGCTTCGACTGAACGTAACTACCCCGCCGCCCGATCTGATCACGGGCCGGCGGGGTAGGACGCCCATCTCACGCTCGAGCCGATACGCAACTTGGCTCGACGACAGGGTGCCGCCACCATGCTGCGCCCAGCCCTACGGGTCCTCTAGGTTCCGGGCGATCACCCGCCCGACCTGCAGCATCAGGTCCCGCATGATCGCATCGAGGTGTGGATCGCGAAGCGCGAAGACGTCCTCGGCCAGCGCCAGCGTGAGCTCGCCCAGGCGCTCCCGGGTCGCGACGTCCAGATCTTTGGGATCTTGCGGGTCGGGCATCACGGCCTCCGGTTGCACGAAGGCACTCACGCACGCGTGAACGGAGGCGTCCAGATCTGGCAATCTCATAAGGATCGGGGACGCTATGCCTGCTGGTCGCCACCAGTCATCCGCGCCCGGCACGGCGGTCGTGCTGAATGTCGGTGAACGCCTTCGCCAGCAATGCACGGCCTTTCTCGTCGTAGACCTCGACGTACCAATCCACCCAATCGAGCCCCGCAGCCCGGGCCATAAGGTCGAGGGCCACCTGCTCTGCGTGAAGGCGCATCAGCGCCACCGTCGGGATCCGCCGTCCGCGCAGATCGACCACGAGGTCGTGCCCGTCCGTGCAGTGGAAGCGGTAAAGCCGCGTCGGCATTGGCGTTCTACCCCGCGCTCCACAGGCGTCCACCGGCACGTTTCCTGGCTTGGCCGTATCGATTGAACCACTGGCCGAGATGCGGTTTGTTCCTGCTCTGTTCTAACAGGAGCCGGACGCGAGATGCACGCCCATCCCCATGAGCCGCCTGTTGAGATCCGCCTGTCCGAGGCCGAGAGGATTGCCCTCGCGTATCACCGGGCCGCACATGGGGATGCCTGGACCGCGCTGGTGCGGGCGGTCGAGGACGCCCTTGCCGACCTCGCGGAGGCCGAGCGCCGGACGATGCAGCGGGATCGCCTGATCTCGCGGGGCTACATCCGCGGCGGCGTGCCCGTGGCACGGGCGAGCACCGCTTCGTGAGCCCTTACGCCGTCGATGAGCTGATCACCGGCAGCGCGGATGCCGTCCGGATCCCGATCATGGGGCAGGCGCTCTGCGCCGGCTTCCCCTCGCCGGCCGACGACTTCCTCGAAGGTGCCCTGGAGCTCCCACGCTGGCTTGCACCGAACCCGCCGGCGACCTTCGCATGGAACATCTCGGGCGATTCCATGCGAGGCGCCGGCATCTTCGATCGCGACCTCGCGGTGGTGGATCGCAGCCTGAAGCCCGGCAACGGCAGCGTGGTCGTGGCCGCGATCGATGGCGAGATGTCGATCAAGCGTCTGCGCGTCGAGGGCAACGTCTCGCGCCTCGCGTTCGAGAACCCGGACCTGCCGGCCTTCGCCGTTCAGGAGGCGGCCGAGGGCGAGATCTGGGGCGTGGTGCGCTTCTCGATCCGGTGGCACATCGCCCGCGCCGGACTCGTCCGATGAGCCGCGCGATCGCGCTTATCGACGGCAACAGCTTCTACTGCTCGTGCGAGCGGGTGTTCGACCCGAAACTCGCTCGGGTGCCGGTGATCGTGCTGAGCAACAATGATGGCTGTGCGATAGCTCGCACGGCCGAGGCCAAGGCCCTCGGGATCAAGATGGGCGACCCGTTCTTCAAGATCCGCGAGCAGTGCCGGCGCGACGGCGTGCGGGTGTTCTCGTCGAACTACACCCTCTACGGCGACATGAGCTCGCGCACGAACACGGTCTATCGGGACTTCTCCCCGCGCGTGGAGATCTACTCGATCGATGAGTCCTTCCTCGACCTGTCCGACGTGCACCCGGACCTGCGGGTCGAACTCGCCCGGGATCTGCGTGCCACGGTGCGGGCCTGGACCGGCATCCCGACCTGCGTCGGCATCGGCGCGACGAAGACGCTGGCGAAGCTCGCCAACCACATCGCCAAGTCCAACCCATCGCTGGATGGCGTGTGCGACCTGACCGACCCGGTGGCCTACGACCACTGGCTCTGCCGGATCGCGGCGGCCGAGGTCTGGGGCATTGGCCGGGCCTCGGCGGCGAAAATCGAGGCCATGGGCGTCGACACGGTGGCGGACCTACGCGACCTCGATCCGCGCCCCGTGCGCAAGGCGATGACGGTGGTGGGCGAGCGCATCATCCACGAGCTGCGCGGCCTGTCGTGCCTGCCCCTCGAGCTGGTGCCGGCCCAGCGCAAGGGCTGCGCCGTCACCCGGTCGTTCTCCCAGCGGGTGGAGGATCGCGGCACGGTCGAGCAGGCGGTCGCCGCGCACGCGACGCGGCTCGGCGAGAAGCTGCGGCGTGAGGGCCTCGGCACCGACCACGTCGAAGTCTTCTACCACACCTCCACCCACGACCGGGGCGACCCGATGCGGTCGGTCTCGACCACCGTGACCCTGCCCGAGGCGACGAACGATTCCCTGGTGCTGATCCAGGCGGCACAGCTCGGCGTCGCCCGGACCTGGCGCGAGGCGCCGGGCGACCGGCCATGGCGCTACAGCAAGGCCGGCATCATCACCACGGACCTCATGCCTCTGGTGGCCTCGCCGCGCGCGCTGATCGGTCGGCTCGACCGCGAGCGCAGCGGGGCGCTCATGGCGGCGATGGACGCGTGCAACGGCCGTTTCGGCCGGGGATCGGTGGTACCGGCGCGCGCCGGGCTCACCGAGAGGCGGACGTGGTCGACGAAGTTCGAGATGCGCTCGCCTCGCTACACGACGCAGGTGTCCGAGTTGCCAACGGCGCATGCGTGAACGCGAGCGAAGAGGCATCGGCGATTTGGCCGCAGGTATACGTCGCAGGTAGAATACTTCGCATCTAAGATGCATTCGCATCCGCCCGAATAATGCAACGCTTGCCGTGTCCACCGTTTCGTGCGGCAATAAGTCGACGTATCTAAGGCGTCAAATCTATGATCGCCTCGATAATTGCGTGATGGTATCTATTACTTAACTTTGATTTTTGAGGAAAAGCATACGTTTCCGGTATCATGAAGCAGCATGCTGCTAACGATCATCACACTTCTGGAAAGCCAAGCGGTCGGCTTCGTTTTGGCTGCCGCTACCATCTGTGGACTCAGCGCAGTGCTGATGGTGCACCTCCTTCGCCGGGCAGAGGACAAGAACGGTCGTGGCCATTGGTGGCGGCTCGGTGGCGCGGCCCTCGCGGCCGGCCTTGGGGTTTGGACGACCCACTTCCTAGCGATGCTTGGGTACCGCACCGACATCATCCTCAGCTACAATCACGGTGTCACCCTCGCCTCGGCGCTGATCGCCATCCTAGCTGTTGGTGTCCCGTTCGCGCTTTCGACTCTGCCTGCGCATGCCTGGGCCCGGACGCTCCTCGGGGCAGCCTCGGGGGCCGGGATCGGGCTGATGCACATCACCGGTATGGCGGCCATAGAGGGCTGCACCCAGCTCCAGTCAATCGTCGCCAATGCCCTGGCCTGCCTCGTGGGCGCTGCCTTCATGGGCCTGATGCGCGGCCTGCCCCGCCTGCGCAACCCGTACGATTATCTTGTCGCCTGTCCGCTCGTCGTGGTGGCCGTGTGCGGCGCGCACTTCACGTCCCTGGCTGGGACGTTGATTGAGGGACAGCCCGCAGGCGAGTACGGATCGAACATCCAGGTAGCCCTCAGCATCCTGACCGCAGGAGGCGCGGCGATCCTCATGTTCGGCGCCGTCGTTGCCCTCGCCGCGACGCGACGGTTCGAGGCTCAGGAAACGGCTCACCTGCGCGTCCTGGCCACGGCGCTGCAGAACATGTCGAACGGCATCCTGAAGATCTCGTCGGGCGGAACGGTGCAGCTGTACAACACCCGCCTCTGCGCCATGCTCGGGCTCACGCCGGACAGCCTCTTTGTCGGCATGCGCCTCGACGATTTCCTGGCAGCGACCGGCCGAGCCAACGGGTGGGATGGCGCCCGCGTCGCCCGGGTGGTGCATAATCACTGGCTCTGGATGGGAAAGAGCACCGAGACGCGCATCGAGCATCAGTTCGACAACGGACGCATTCTGTCGATTGCCTGCCAGCCCGTGGAGGATGGGGCTGTCCTCACCTACGACGACGTGACCCGGGATAGGGAGGCCCAGGAGGAAATCTCCCATCTCGCATATCACGATCCCCTGACCGGACTGGCCAATCGGCGTTCGCTGAGCGAGCGGATGCTGGCCGATCATCTTGGCGCCAGGTTATCGACCTTGCTTCTCATCGACCTCGACAGGTTCAAATCCGTCAATGACACGTTCGGGCATGCGGTGGGAGACAAGCTCCTTGTGGCGGTAGCGGCGCGCCTGCGCGGTCTCGGCAACCATGGGCTGATCGCACGGCATGGCGGTGACGAACTCGCGATCCTCATGCTGGGCGACGCGGCGGCGGGGAAGGCGCTCGCCGAGAGGATCGTAGCGGAGATCGAAGCTCCCTACATGCTCGGCGAGGTGACGACGGTCATTGGCTGCAGCGTCGGCGTATGCTGCAGCTATGACAGCACCGGCCCCGACGATCTCATGCAGCGTGCGGATATCGCCCTATACGAGGCCAAGCGGCGGGGGCGTGGACAGGCGGTCAGTTACGAGGTCGGAATGATCGAAGCGATCGCTGCCCGCGGTCATCTCGAAAACGACCTGCGCCACGCCCTCGCGGCGCGCCAGTTTCACCTGGTCTATCAGCCGATCCTCGCCCTTGCGAGCGACCGGGTGGTATCCTTCGAAGCCTTGATTCGGTGGACGCATCCGGAGCGTGGGGCGATCTCACCGGTCGACTTCATTCCGCTGGCGGAGGAAAACGGACTGATCGTTCAGATCGGCAAATGGGTGCTGGAGGAAGCCTGCCGGGAGGCCGCTGGCTGGCCTGCGGAGCAGCACCTTGCGGTCAACGTGTCGGCGGTGCAGCTTCGTTCACCCTCGCTGATTTCCCATGTGGTGGGCGCGCTCGCGCAAAGCGGCCTTTCGCCCAAACGCCTCGAACTCGAACTCACCGAGACGGCTCTGGTCGAGGACGGGCGCCAGATCGCCCATACCCTGGCTGCGCTCCGGCAACTCGGGATCCGGATCGCGATGGACGATTTCGGGACCGGCTACTCGTCACTCGCCCACCTACGCGACCTCCCCCTCGACCGCATCAAGATCGATCGAAGTTTCGTCGCCGCAGCCCTGCACGACAAGCAGTCCCTTGCCGTGATCAAAGCGGTCACGCAGATGGGCCGCGATATGGAGATTCCCACCCTGGCCGAAGGGGTAGAAAGCGCAGATCAGCTCGCCCTACTGCGGGAGATCGGCTGCGATGCCGTCCAGGGCTATCTCATCGGCCGGCCCGCCCCGCCAGCCCGCGGAACCTCGCCGCGGGCTGGCGGGCTGGCGGAGGCGGCCTGATCAAGACGTAGACCACTCTCGCTTAACCTCTTCGGCCGGGCGGTCGAGCTTGACGGTATCGCCATCGATGGACTGAACGAAGTCCACTGGGATGAAGTGGTGCAGCCCTCCAGCGGCCGGATCTTTCTTCGTCAGCTTGATCTCACCCTTGTCGACATGGTCCACGGTACCGACATGCTCGCCGTCCGATCCGACCACGTTCGTGTGTTCTTTGATCTGCGCTGCATCGATCATCGATTTCACTCCCTGTCTCGATCACAACGGAAGGGGGCGCGCGGTGTTCCTGGGGCTCGGCGGGCCCACAGGCCCGCGGTTGGCCGTCCGGCTGGACAAGGCCTACCGCCCGAACAGCCAAATCGGCACGGCGCCCGTCGGCCGGCCGGGCGTGTCGCGGTAGTGGGCGGTGTTCACGAACGCGATCCGGTTGGCGGTCAACGCCGACACCTTGTCACCCGACATGACGATGCCGCCGCAGAAGTCCGGGCGGATCAGACCGGCCTCGGGGTGAACGCCGAACAGGTCCAGCGTCGTCCAGCCCAGCCCGGCAGCCTCGTCGGCCCAGCGGTCGAGGAAATCGACGCACTTCTCATGCATGCCCGCCCAACTCTGCATGGTGAGGCCGGGGCACGGCACGACGCTCGGCCGGAGGTTCAGGAAGCCCTGGCGCCATGCCTGCGGGTCAGCGGGGACGATCTTGGGTGTAGGTGCCATGAGGTCCGGTGCGTGGTGGCCGGACGGCATAGGCGGGTGCGGAGCAGCGGGCTATAGCGGCGGGGTCACAGGGACTCCCAGCAGTCCCGCGAGCCGCGCCATATTCGCGACGATCTGGCGAGTAGCGGACTGACGGCAGTGGCGGTCAGCGGGTCGTCCGGGCATCGTCTTATCGCTTCTTCCAACCCAGCCGCGCGGCCGCGTCCTTCAGGATCGGGAGGGCGGCGCCGTACTTCGCGCTCAGGCGCTCCCGTGTCGCGTCATTCAGAAGCGCCAGACGCTCAGGGTCGGAGTTGTCCTCGATGTCAGCGATCTTGACCAGCACGATCAAAAGCGAGGCAGTCGAGGCGAGATCGTTGATCCAATCGAGGTAGGCACCGTTTCCGAGCGGTTTAGTAAGGGCGAACACCCCGTCAGCTACGACATCGGAGAACCCCTCCATACGGAGGTCGTCCGCCGTGTGCCTCGTGTCCTCCACCACGTCATGAAGCCACGCGATCTGCACGACCTCGCTCGCAATCGTCGGCGACAGGATGCCCGGCATGCCAGAGATTTTTGCAGCTGCCCGATGAGCTACCCCGGCTAGGTGCTCGACATACGGCCGGCCCGCCTTGTCGAACTGCCCCTCATGGACGATCCGAGCGAAGGCTTCGGCATCCGCTGTGGTCCGCTGCAGGGGCGGAAGGATGAGCCGGTGGTCACGCATGGGTGCATTCACGCTGAGCTTCTCACAAGTTTAAGTGTGGCGGGCGCCACGCGGGTAAGCCGGCATAGCTGCCCGCATCATTCTGGCGGATCGCGCCGCGCACCCTGCGCCACGATCCGCATTTGAGCGTCCGGCAGAGGACGCTGAAGCTCGAGGGCGATCTCCGTGGGGGCTGCGAGCCAGGTGCTCCATTCCTCGGGCGTCGTCAGCAACACTGGCATGGCCTTCGGGTGGAGGGGGCCGACGATGCCGTTCGGCTCGCAGGTCAGGAACGAGAACAGGCGGTGCTCTTCCTCGATCCGGTCGGGGTTCTCGGCCTTTGTGCCGCGCACGCCGGTCCAGGTCCGCCAGATGCCGGCGAAGGCGAACAGTGGCCGGTTCTCGTCGAGGGCGAACCACGTCGGGGTCTTCTTCGGCTTGGTGTCGGCGTACTCGCTGAAGGATGAGACCGGCACGAGGCAGCGGAACTCCGGCTTGAGCCAGGGCCGCCAGTGCGGGCTCTTCACGTTGCGCACATTGGTGATGGGGTGCTCGCCGAACTGCTTCGGACCGGGGATGCCCCAGCGGAACATCTCCATCACGCGTTCGCCGTCCGCGCCGACGCGCACGATCGGCGCACGCTGGTCGGGAAAGATCCCCGGCATCGCCGGCAGGTTGCCGGTGCGATCGGACGAGACACCAAAGGAATCCCGGATCTCGGCCTGCGACGTCACCAGGCTGTAGAGATTGCACATCCGGTCATGTCCTCGACGGCAGGCCGCCTTTCGTCGCGGCCCCCGTGGTGTCGAGCTTGGCCCTGCAGCCGACGCCGTAGACGTTGGGCTGGCGGCTTCCAACCTCGCGCTGGTAGCGGCATGTCTGCGTGAGCTGGAGATAGACGTCCAGCACCGAAGCATTGTCCCCGAACCGTCGCCGCAGGCCATCAATGCGGTAGACGCCGCGCCGGTCGCACGGGCCGCAGGTAATGACGAGTTGGACCGCCCGGACGTCGCAGAGGCGCTCCACCTCATACGCGCTCGTTTGGCGCGCTACCGCGGACGAAGCCTCGGGAGACAAGCCGTTCGGTGGCAGCAAGTCGGTCCTCGATCGCAAGGAAGTCCTCGACTGCATCGCGCAGCGCTCGGCCGACATCGCCGCCGGCCGCCTCTTCGTAGGCGAGGGCGACGACCTCGGCTTGGCTCATCGACAGCATCTCGGCGATCTGTGCGGCGGTCATCTGCGAGCTTTCTTTGAGAACAAAGAAGCAACATACGCTCCGGGTTCCGGGGTCAATCGCGGCGCCGCCTGCCTGTGCGAACTGGGGATAACCGAGAACGAATCATTGCCACGGGGAGCGTCACGCTGCTCGCCCCAGCGCCGATCATTCGGCCGAAACGGTGCGGGAGGTCGGGAAAATAACCGTTTCACATCAAGGAGGGTATTACTCCCGCACCTTGGGCTCCGGCCGCTGATTTCTTAGCGTTATTCGATATCTTTCCTGGGCACCATCAGCTGGCTAAGCCGCTGATCCGCAAAAGCAATAAGCAAAATCAGAGACTTAGGGCTGCCCGAGTGATACAATCGGGTGATACAAATGGCCCTAAGAATGGCACAACCCTGGCCCCATCCTAAGACCGGTGTTTTTTGGTTCCGGCGCGCCGTGCCGAAGGACCTTCGCGCGCTTGTCGGCAAAACCGAGGAACTCGCTAGTCTCGGGACCAAGGATCCCTCTGAGGCGCGGGTACGCTACGCCGACCGGTCGGCAGAGGTTGAGGCACGGTGGGCTAACCTACGGAAACCCCCACAGACTCTCACCGAGCGGGAAGCCTCGGAAATTGCGGCAGCGGTCCATAATGCTTGGCTTGACCGCTATCGCGATAACCCGAGCGAGCCGACTGGTTGGCGAGGCGACCTCTACGAACAGATGTGGGCTGAACCCGCGAAATGGGATTTGGACCGACCGATGGCGGCGCGGGTTCGCGACCTCACCGAATCGATCATTTCGCCCGCCCGCGAACAGGAGCGATGGTGCGCAGCTGAAGCCGACCGCATTCTCTCTGAGCGTGGCCTACGGGTTGATGAAGTGGGCCGAACGAGACTCGCGCGAGCCGTATCAAATGCGATCCACCGCGCCAGTTTGACGCTCGGCCAAGCAGCAAGTGGAGATTTTAGTAGCCTACCGTCGAGATCGTTCCCTCCGCTTGCGAAGCATGGGGCGGCAGGCAGCTATCAGTCGAAAGCACACGTATTAAAACCCGCCAGACTTACCTTGAGCGGCTTATTTGAGGAATGGTGGCAAGAAGCAAAGAACGCCGGTCGCAAGCCAAGCACGCACGAAAGCTATGAGAAGACTGTCCGTTACCTAGTTGCGTTCCTGAAGCACGACGATGCTACACGGGTGACGGCTAAAGATATCGTCGATTTCAAAAATTATCGGCTAAAGACGCCTTTGAAGCGCACCGGCAAAGTGCCGTCCAATAAAACGGTCAAAGACAGTGATCTTGCAGCATTGAAGACACTGTTCGGCTGGGCAGTTATCAATAGCAAGCTGCCTGAAAATCCCGTGGGCAAGCTGACCCTTAAGGTTGGCAAAAAGCAGAGGCTACGGCCAAAGGGCTTCATTGAATCCGAAGCTCAAGCCATCCTTTCGGCTGCGTTGCACTACGTTTCGGGCGAGCGGGAAGATGTACGCACGGCCGCCGCGAAGCGTTGGCTTCCATGGCTCTGTGCCTTCAGCGGCGCACGCGTGGGTGAGATGGGTCAGTTGCGCCGAATGGACCTTCGCCGCGAAGGAGATTTGTGGGTCATTCGCATCACGCCTGAAGCTGGCACGGTGAAAACCGATGAGGCGCGGGATGTGGTGATGCACCAGCAACTCGTCGAGCTTGGCTTTCCCGCGTTTGTCGCTGCAAGTGCCGAGGGGCCGCTCTTTCTCACACCCGGCAAAGGGGGCGATGTGCTCGGCCCGCTCGCTGGCTTATTGAATCGGATGCGAGAGTTCGTTCGGCCCATCGTGCCCGACCCGAACGTTCAGCCGAATCATGGCTGGCGACACCTCTTCACGACGATTTGCGAGGAGGCTGAGATTAATCCGCGCGTCTACAACGCGATCATGGGACATGCCGGGCGCACGGTGGCAGAGAGCTACGGCGACGTGACCCTCAAAGCCAAGGCCACCGCCATTCGCAGGTTGCCGTCGTTCGATATTGAAAAGCTCCGGGCGATTGCCTCTGGACGGCGGGAGATGCATGGCATCGCGTCCTTTCTCGATGCTGCCGACCCACCCTCATAATGTAGGCCGCTTAGCCAAGCGTTCGCCGTCGTGCCATGTCAGCATGTCTCTATGCCGCCCACGGCGTGGAGCAGGAAATGGTTTTGATGGCAGAGGCTGACAATTATCTTCGAGCGCTTCTCGATCAGGCGGCCGCAGAGGAGGCATTCCTAGGTCGTCTGCGCGGAACGAACGACGCTCAGCCGGACGGTACGGCTGCCCCGCTTGCGTCAGCGCCCTCCGTGTCGTTGATGATCACGAATCAGCAACGGGCGGAGCTACGCGAGCGAGGGTTTTCCGATGCGTCCATCCGATTGATGACGCCAACTGAGGCGCACGGGCATCTCAGGCTGAGCAAGCCAAGCGTCTGAGCCTGATTTTAGCCGCCCGTGCTTTCGAGAAAAGCTGTTCGGTCTAGCGTTCGCCGCCGTGCCAGCTTGGCAAGTGCGGCAGCGATCTTGGGTTCCCCTACGCCGTCGAGATCATAAGGACCACCATGCCACGCCAGCATGCCCTTTGCTCGCAATGCCGCAGCTGGGTTACCACTCGCGCGAACTCGTCGCAGTCCGGTCTTGGATCGCGGGTGCGTGGCAAGCCGATACATCGGCCACGCACGGTAAGGAACGATGCGGATGCCGATCAGCAGGATAGACCTCAAGGATGCGGTCTCGCCTGAGGCGCTCGTCAAACGCATTCTCCAAGCTGAGCCGAACCTTGCGGCGCCCGTGCCGATCCAGGAGTTGTGCGCGCGCCTCGGCATCGTAGGGATCGAGGATCTCGATACTGACGGGTTCGAGGGCGGCCTCATTACCAACTCGAAGCGTTCCGAAGGGACCATTGTCGCCGAGCGCAGGAGTAATCCCGCGGCGGCTTCACCATCGTGCACGAACTCGGCCACTTACTGATGGCGCACCGCGACCCAGATCAGCCCGGCCGGTTCTCCTGGGAGAGTTCTAACCTGCTGTGCGTGAAAGCGGGAGATTAACCGGCGGCAACTTATGAAGGTCGAGGCTAACTGATTCGCCATGCACGTGCTAATTCCGCCGCATCTGCTGAGCGCTACGAAGTGGGAATGCAGCTCACAGTGCTTGCGAAAAATTCCAGCGCCAGCATTCAGATGATTGCTGGAGCTTACGCCAAGAGATTTGCTTACAAACGGAGCCACTAAATAGTTGTCAGTGCGCACTGATTATGTGGAGCGTAAATTATTTCAATTATGAAAAATTACAAACTTCATCGAGATAGTTTCTGATATTCTACAGTCCAGCAAGCGCACATAAGTTGCCCCACGACAAATTCGAGTCCAAAGTATACGTGCTACCCCTTATTCTATTTTCAAACGGCGCTACCTCAGTGCCTTTTTTACGTTAGCTGCTTTGATTTTCATTATAATTTCTGTTCCATATTTATTCCGCAAGACAGATAAAAAGCTTGGCTCGACAGACTGAACAAAGGCGAGATAACCAGCGAGTGCCTGCAAGCCTTTAGCATTTAATTTATCTAATTTTGCATTATGTACAGCAGCATGAAGTTCACGCTTTTTTCGCCAGCCAATCGTAACGCGTCCATCATTCGATAAAGTAAGTCCGGTGACGGATCTACGATATTTTGTCGTCACATATGTAGTTTTATCCGGATTGATTTTAAGTCTTGGGTATGGTATTGCGCGCATCGTTTCACGCACAATCTTCATAACATCATGTAAATACCCAGTCCTTGGTGCTGAAAAAGTAAGGTCATCAGCATACCGAGTGTATACAATACGCGTACCTTGAAGGCGGCTTTCAATTTCAGAGTCAAATTCGTACATTAAGATATTTGATAGCATTGGCGAGCTAGGCGCCCCTATGGCCAATCTTTGAGAAGCATGCTCTTTCTGATACTGAAAGAGTAATGAGCTCGTAAGCCCGATCTCTGTTGGATCATTTAAACATCCGGTTTTTTGGCAGTAATCGGCCCAATCGCTTCTTTTTATTGACGGAAAGAAGTTCGTAAAATCGATTTTTATTATTGGCCCCGATGTCTTATGAGCGTTAGCGTTATCTTTGATTGACGTGCCGACACGGTAGGCCATAGCGGTTCTGTGAACCGGCAAGTCGCTTAACAACAAATCTATCAGCGCACGCTGGAGGACTTTTACCTCTCGTGCAGGCTGTGATATCTTTCGCAATCCACCATTTCTTTTTGCGATATAATAAGACTTATATCTGCGCGGCGCGCTCAACATTATGCGTCGCACCGACGACTGATCTATACCTGTCGCTAGGACCAGCTTTGCAACTAGAGCGCTCATTGTTGATCGTCCTTGAGCGCGAAGCTGATACTGTTGAAGCGATCTGGATCGTGATTTTTGAAAAACGTCCGAACGTCAGACCTCCATCGCTCTCGGTTTTTTGTGCGAGCATCGGCCGAAAAGGAGTAACCAATAGAGCTCTTCACCGGTAATGCGCTATAAAAAGTCCTAAGGCCCCGCTTGTCTTTTATTATCCACTTTGCAAAGAGTGCGCACTGCAAAAACTGATGTATCCGTTTGTCATTATGATTTATATCAAGGCATTCGAGTAGCATCTTGATTTCTGAAAGTGTTAAAGCTCCGTAGTGCTGGATCATTCCGACAACCAACTTGATTATATGTCCTTCATTTTTTTTATTGAGTGTCGTATGCGCTCTTGTTTCTTTAAGCCGAATATCGATAGCCGCGTTCGCCCGTGCCTTAAAAATATTTAGATTTAAATTTTTAACGTTAGCTATGTCATCAATGCTGAGGTCTTCAAGAGTAAGAACACAAACGGCACCGTCGCCGTACATTTTTTCTAAAGAAAGTATTGGTCCGAGTTTGATAAACGAGTCAGCGTTGTAATTTTTGTCGTCAACAAAAACCAAAAGATTGGACGCTATTTGATTTATCATTGCAAACGCGCCCAATTCTGCGACGCTGCCAAAACTCTCAGAAAACAAAACAATGAGATCAGCGATCTGAGCCATATCGGCTTCTAATAATAAAATATTATCGTAATGATCATTTGGAAAAACAAAGTTTAGTTCTTCCGCAAGGACTATATGATGATTTTCATAAGGGGGGTCATAAGCAAAGCGCAGAAACGCGCTTCTAAGCGACAAGTAATGCGGCTTCTCAGCGTCAACTTGTCCGCCGCATAGAAAAATCATTGATGTGGGGGCATAAACACGGATCGACTCCGCATCTATGCCCTCCACCAGTTCCTGTATCTTGCTACCGTCTAACACTTACCTAAGGCGTGAAGGCTCGTTGTGACTTGACGAGCGGAGCGTCCTTCGGCGGCAAGGCACAACGAGCCTTCACGCCGGGAAAGAGTGCTCAATCGAATTAGATCCAGCGAATCGCTAGACCAAGCACCGGAGTGCTTTTCGCGTAAGTGCCAGATCAAAATGCACGGGTTGATCAAAAAGTCAAGGACGCGTTCGACTTCGAACGCACCACGTTTGGGTATACCCCGACGTGACGTCACTCCGTGAGCCTCGGCGAGGTCACGTCAGGGTGGCCAAGCCTATTGCTGTGACACCACCGGGCGCAGCTCTAAGGCCCTGATGTGACACTTTTCAACCCGCCGCTGCTACGCTCGGGCTACCCACCCGCGCCATGTGAACGCCGCGAAGAACAGGGCGACGTCTGAAAACCCGCCTGCCCGCAGGATGTCTGCGTCCTGCTCGGGAGACAGCGTTGGCAGATGAGCGCCGACCGCCGTTCGGGCCTTGCGGGCTTGCTCTCGATCCGAGCCCGAGGCGACCGCATAGGATTCGTAGCGGTCGAGCCAGCGCGGTCGCTCATCCTCTGACTGCGGAAAACTGCCGTGTGCCGCCACGAACGGTGCTGCGTGCTTCAAGCGCTGGTGGATCGCGCGGACAGTCGCTGTGCGCTCGTTAGGCTCGAGGAAGTGCAGGGTCAAAAGGCAGGTCGCGGCATCGAACGGACCGCACGGGGCGTCGTCGACGAAGCCGTGGACCAGCGTGACCCGGTCCAAGAGCGGGCCGAGCGTTCGTTCGGCTTGGGTCAGCATCTCCCGCGCAGGATCGACGCCGACGAAGGACCAAGTGGGATGGGCCTCGGCCAGCGCCCGCAGCTCTAGCCCTCCCCCCGCGCCGAGCACCAGAACCCGCGCGTCTGCTGGCGTCCCTTCGCCCAGTAGAATGGCTGTCATTCGGTGCAGGGCCTCGTAGCCCGGCACGAAGCGACGTGGCCCGTCGGCGTAGAGCGCGGCGGCCTGCGGGTCGTTGAAGGCCGCGACAAAGTCCAGGGTTTCGGGTTGGTCGCTACGCGACATCGGGTTAGCTCTCCTGACCGCACAAGCCGCGCTTGACCATACGCGCATGGAAATCGGCGCTGAGGCGGCCGAGGGTGACGCAACTGAACCGTTCGAGCAGCAATCGCTCGGCGTCCTCGAAGGCCGTGCCGAGGGCCGCGTTGACGGCTTGCTCGACGAGGCAGGTCGGCGCATCGCTGCGGTGCCCCATGGCGAGGATCCCGGGCGAGCCGAGGGCGACGTAGACGTCACGCAGCGTCACCTGGTCTAGGTCGCAGGCCAGCGTCCATCCCCCGCCGTGGCCCTTCTCGGATGCCACGAGGCCGAGGTCGCGCAAGCCACCCATCAGACGGCGCACCACCACGGGGTTCGTACCCATGACTGCAGCCAGCCGTTCGGACGTCACCGCTCCCTCGAACTCGGCCATATGGAGAAGGACGTGAAGCACGCCCGACAAACGACTGTCACGTCTCATGCAACTAGTCATGTTGCATGATTTCACGGGTGTCAACACGATCTGCCCCCGTGCGGCTGTCGCGAGCGGCTTGCTGACGCCGGGCAACTTGACGACGACTATTGCGGGTGTGGTTGAGGGGGTGGGCATACCACCCTGAGGTGACACCCTATGGCCCGCATCGGTTACGCTCGCGTTTCGACCCTCGACCAGGATATCAACGGGCAGCTTGCCCGCCTCACCGCCGAAGGCTGCACCCTGATCCGCTCGGAAAAGGTGTCGGGCGGCTCGCGCGAAGGTCGTACTGAACTGGCGACCGTGATCGACTTTCTTCGCCCCGGCGATGAGTTGGTGGTCGCCCGCCTCGACCGGCTCGGGCGCGACACACGCGATGTGCTCAACATCATCCATGAGGTTGAGCAGCGTGAAGCCTTCGTCACAGTGCTTGACCCGCACGTTTCGACGCAAGGGCCGATGGGCCACGTCATGCTCACCGTGCTTGGCATGGTCGCGCAGATGGAGCGTCGGTTCATCAAAGAGCGTCAGCGCGAGGGTATCGCACGCGCAAAGGCTCAGGGAGCATATGCAGGCGGTAAGCGCCGCCTCGACCGCGAGCAGGTACGGTCACTGCACGCAGCAGGAATGGGCCCGGCAGGCATCGCTCGCGACCTTGGATGCTCACGCATGCAGGTCTACCGAGTGCTGCAGGAGCCTAAAGAGCTTTGAGGGCAGAGGTGTCCATAGCGAGCAGCGAAGTCTCGGGGGCGCCAATGGGCCCGCGGAACGTCTCATATGGGTGGTTTGTTGCCAGTCGGCTTTCGGGAAGAACCATCAAAACAGGCCGGTCAATTTGGTCGTGGTGCACAACCGCTTCGCCAAGGCTCAAGGAAGATTAGCTGATCCCAGCAGTCCCTCCCCGGCATACTCGTGGGTCAAAAACCGGTCCGGACTCAGAACGCAGCTGAGGTCACACTCACTTAAGCCTGTCCGTCGTATGCAACACGACGGCGCCCTCGCCTCGATGGGACCGCACACGGGTGGCAGACGATCATGTCGGACACACAGCGCGAGGCACTGCGTCAACAGGCACTCAACGAGATCAACCTTCTCGACACGCCGCCTGAGCGTGAGTTTGACGCCCTCGCCAAGGTCGCACAACGCATGCTGGGAACCGGCATGTCCTCAATCACCCTGGTCGCCCCGGAGCGGCAGTGGTTCAAGGCGCGCTGCGGGCCTCTGGCAGCCGAGACACAGCGTGCCCAGGCGTTCTGCCCCATCGTGTTCGAGACCGAAGCACCGTTGACGGTGGCCGATACCAGCCTCGATCCGCGCTTCGCGACGAGCCTGTTCGTCACGGGCGAACCGCACATCCGCTACTACGCGGGCGTGCCGGTTCGCGTCCGGTGCCCTAACGGCGATAGGGTTACTGTCGGAACACTCTGCGTCCTTGATGAGCAGCCTCGTGATACGACTTCGGTCGATCTCGAACTTCTCGCGGAGTTGGCTTGCGTAGCCGAAGCCCTGATCGAGGCTCGGACCCTTGCCCTCCGTGCCGCAAAGATGGCCGAGGAGCACCGGATGGCGGTGAAACGCTTGGAACGCGAGCGTCGCCAGTTCAAGCAGGCCGAGCGCATGGCCGACATGGGATCGTACCGGTACGACATCGAGAAGCGATCCGTTTCCTGGTCGGATGGCGTCTTCGCTATCCACGAGTTGCCCGTTAGCGGCGGTGAGCCGACCGGGGATATCATGGGTGCCTTCCCCGAGCCTGACCGCACCGCCTTCAGGACCGCGGTGATGCGCACCCTGGACACGGGCGAGCCGTTCGAACTGGAGGCAGACCTAGTGACCGCCAAGGGCAACACTCGGCGCGTACGATGTTCCTGTGAGATCGAGCTGGCCAAGGGTAAGCCCGCCGCCCTTATTGGGTTGATCCAGGACATAACCGAGCAGCATGGATTGGAGACGCGGCTTCGACGCCAGGCCCGCACCGACGATCTGACGCAACTGCCGAACAGAGCAGAGTTCCACCGCGTCCTCGACGCGCGGTTGAATGAGGCGCGCGCGGCGAATGGCGACGTGGGAGTGGTGCTGATCGATCTCGATGGCTTCAAGGCCGTGAACGATGCGCTTGGACATGCGGCGGGCGACGCCGTGCTACGCCGTGTCGCCGACCGTCTGCGCTCACCCTCCTACGAGCGGTGGCTCCCGGCACGTCTGGGGGGCGATGAGTTTGCCGTCGTCGTACCTACCGGCCTCGATCGCGCTGGACTGGAGCGGATGGTGCGCCGCCTCCTGCACGACCTTGAGATCGTTATGGATGACCAGGGTCACATCGCACGGGTGACGGGTACCATCGGCATCGCTTGGTCGAGCGAAGCGTTGCACGACCGCGACAAGGTTTTGCATCACGCCGATGCAGCGCTCTACGCGGCCAAGCGCACTCAAAAGGGAACGGCACAGACTTATCAGGCCAAAGGGGCTCCCCGGCAGGTCGCTTGACCGAAGCAGCGGTGTGCCTGAGATCGACAACCGCACATGAGCGTTCGGCGGTCGGGCTTGGCAACCGTCCGACCGCAACGCTGCTTTGAGCGGCGTTCTGCGACGGCTGCTTTGTGGATGCGACAGCGAAGGTCCTCACTACCGGCTTGGGTCGAAAGCGGAATGGCCGTTGGGGTGGTTTGCTGCCGGTTCGCTCTCGCGTGGCAAGCTCACCGACCGCCCAAGTTCAGTACTCGTCGGGCAACATGATCGTCAGAACGCGGGTGGTCGCGGCGTATTCCGCCGCGACATAATGGGAGGTGGGTATTGCCACCGGGCTACCTATCCTTCTGAGTGCCGGGGTGCAGCAAGCCGAGCGCGTTCCAATGGCGGGTGAACTCCATTAATTCTGGGTAGTTTTCCCACCTCATGACGAAATGATTGTCCGCCTTCGTCGCAATGACCTTGGCGGCATAGTAGCCGTCATCATTTCCATCACCGGGCGCTAAAACGAGGCTACCAATCGCGATATCGGCCCAATCGAAGGGCGGTTTGGCAGCCCCGCCAGCGCCTCCGGCAGCGCCGCCGCCGCCATTGTTGTCTGAAGGTGCCGGAGGGGGCTCAGCGGGTTTACCAGCGGCTTTGATCGGGGTTGGGGTGTCAGGCAGCCCAGCGGCGGCAAGCAGGCGCTCGAAAGCCGCTTTCGAGCAGAATGGTACGAAGGCACGGCCGCTATCGAACACGCGGCCTCTCGGCAGGCTGCTGGCAAGCGTTTTATGCTCATCGGCGACGACGAAGGTTCTGAAACCCATCAGCACGGCGGCACGCTCGGCAGCCGGTGCATCATTGGGTTCAAATGCGCTGGCGTGGGGCTTTCCCCCCTGGTCGCGCCCTAGCATCACCAACGTCGGTGGCAGGGTCTGCTCCTGCCGGGGCATGGGTGGCAGCGCAGCAGCCATCGAGTGACTGACGGTGAGGGTCATTGGCGGGCTCCTGAAACGACGAAGGCCGCCCGGAGGCGGCCTTGGTGGTTGGTGTGGGATACCTGATGCTGGGGCAGGAGTCGTTTGGCTGATCGCCTGAACTGGCGGTGCATCGACATTCAAAGCATCCAATCAATCGCGAATGATGCGCGACAAATCAACTTTATATAGACTTTATGTCCTATAGTCAACCTAAGATTGAAAGTGTGAACGGACCTGTATGCTTCGGCACTCGAGCCACAGCTTCTTGGCCACCGACTTGCATACAGAATGCATCGTCCAGTTCGGTATGAGGTTCGAGTTTGAAGTCCCTGCTGATCAGCCCTGCGGTGCTTGTGGCCGCCTTCCTTGTCCCCGCGTCGGCGCAGAGTCCGTTCAGCCCCACGGAGGCAACGATCGCTGACGTTCATCGGGCCCTGGCGGCCGGGCAATTGACCTGCCGGGCACTCGTCCAGGGCTACATCGATCGGATCGCCACCTACGATCAAACGGGCCCCACGCTGAACGCGATCCGGGCACTGAATCCGAACGCTCTCGCGCAGGCGGACGCATTCGACAAGGATCCGAGTCGGTTGGCGGCTGAGCCTCTGGCGTGCGTGCCCCTGGTGCTGAAGGACAATTATAACACCGTCGAGATGCCGACGACCGGCGGCTCAAAGGCCCTGGAGGGGGCCAGACCAGCGAACGACGCCTTCGCAGTGGCCAAGCTGCGAAAAGCGGGTGTCATCATCCTGGCCAAGGCGAACATGCAGGAGTTGGCGTTGGGCGGCGTCTCAATCAGCTCTATCGCCGGGCAGGTGCGCAACCCCTACGACCTGACCCGCACGCCCGGTGGGTCGAGTGGCGGCACTGGGGTGGCCGTGGCGGCCAATCTAGCGTTGGCGGGTACTGGCAGCGACACCGTCAACTCGATCCGTTCACCAGCCTCGGCAAACAACCTCGTTGGGCTTCGTCCGACCCAGGGCCTGATCAGCCTGTCTGGGGTTATGCCGGTGTCGAAGACCCAGGATGCCATCGGGCCGCTTACGCGTAACGTCTCGGACGCGGCCGCACTGTTGCAGGCCATGGCAGGCGTCGATCCGAGCGACCCGCTTACGGCCCAGGGGGAAGGAAAGGTGTCCGCGAGCTATGCCGACTTCCTCAAGCCGGATGCGCTAAAGGGCGCCCGGCTCGGTGTGGTCAAGGTGCTATTCGGGACGAAGCCAGAGCACGAAGCGGTGAATGCAGTTATGCAAAGGGCACTGGATCAGCTTCAGGACGCAGGCGCTGTGCTGGTCACCATCGAAGACCCGGCCTTCGAAGCCGATTCTTTGAACGCTCAGGATGACGTCCAAACCTACGAGTTCAAAGCGCTTTTTAACGCCTACCTCGCCTCGGTGCCCAACGCCCCCCACAAGGATTTGGCCGCCATTCTCGCCTCCGGGCAATACGCCAAACCGGCATTGGAGAAGTTCCTGACCGGTGCGGAGGCTCGACAGGACGGTATGCAAGAGCCTGAATACAAAGCGCGGCTTGATCGGATCGCCGCCTTCAAGGCGCATGCAGCTTCGGTCATGATGGACAAGAAGCTCGACGCACTTGTCTATCCCCTGCAGAAGCGGCTCGTGGTCCCAATCGGCGAACTCAATCAGGCTGACCGCAACGGCATCGTCGCAGGACTCACGGGGTTCCCGGCGATCAATATTCCGGCCGGGTTCTCACCGCCAAGCGATACTGCACCGCTTGGCGTTCCCGTAGGCATGGACCTGCTTGGATTGCCATGGTCCGAGGGCAAGCTCCTCGGCCTAGCTTATGCGTTCGAGCAAGCGACCAAGCTTCGCCAGCCGCCCCGTAGCGGGCCACCGATCAACGTTCAAGGAAAGTGACAGCGTCCTGAACCTCAAAGGATTATTTGAACAAACTTAACCATCCCGATTCATAAGTCCTGATCAAATGAACGTTAGAACGTCCCTCAATGAGGGCGTTCACGATGTTCAGGCAGCTTGCAGATCGCATTTTATTACGGCGCCAAATCAGCCTCCTGAGCGGAGCTATAGGCCTCGCAATCGTCAGTGTGACTGCAATCGGGGCTGCTCTGCTCGCGAATGGGCAGGCGACAGAGATGGCTAAGGGTAACCTTCTACAGGTCGCACGTTCAGTCGCCGATCGGCTCGATCAAGATATGGCCGAGCGTCTGCGGGAGATTCGAAATCTTGCGCAGCTCGAACCCTTGCAGCCGCATTGGCTGGAAAACACCGGCAGCCTTCGCAAAGTCCTCGATCGCATGCAGGAGACACTGCCGGATTACGCGTGGATCGGGTTCGCCGATCGCGAGGGCAAGGTACGTGCTGCCACAGGCGGCGTTCTGGAAGGCGCGAACGTCGGTCAGCGGCCCTGGTTCAAAAACGGCACTCAGCAAGCCGCCGTCGAGGACGTCCATCCGGCGTCACTGTTGCAGTCGTTGCTCAAACCGAATGCTGATGGGTCCCCCTTCCGGTTCGTAGATTTGGCCGTCCCAGTCAGCGATGCGTCAGGCCGAGTCATCGGCGTACTAGGGGTTCATCTAAGCTGGCGATGGGCGGACGTAGTCCGACGCGAGGTTCTTTCCTCAAGAAACTCGGATCTCAAGGAAGATATTGTCGTCCTCGATCAATCCGGTCGCGTCCTGCTTGGGCCTAATCTGGGATCATCCCCGTACACCTCTGCTGAGCTAGGGGCAGGACATTTCGTCAGCCGCAACGCCGAAGGTAATCAGCTTGCAACGGTGGCCCCTACTCACGGGCGCGGTTACTATGTAGGGCTAGGCTGGATCGTCGTGGCCCTCCAACCAATCGATACCGCGCTCGCAGGAGCCGCACAGTTAACAGGTCTCATCATCGTACTGGGCCTCAGCGCAGCTCTGGCTGGCATGTTCGGTATCCGATCGGTAGCAGCACGACTGACGCAACCGTTGACTAAGTTGACCGAGGCGGTTGATCGCGTAGGTCGAGATAAAAATGCGAGAATGACCGACCGTGTTCACGGCTCCCCCGAAGTTCTACAGTTGTCAGCGTCAGTTAGGTCTCTATTGAGGCGTATTGGCATGGCCGAGGCGGATGCTCGGCACATTGAAGCTGAGGCTTCGAATGCCGCCCACGCTGCAGAGGACCGCGTGAGGCGACTTGGGGCCGATCTCCATGCAATGCAGGTCCTCGCGGATACAGATGCGCTCACGGGTCTGCTAAATCGACGTGCGATTGTCCGACGTCAGCACCTGTGGGACAGAATGAGGGTCTTCACGAACGGAGGATGGCTGGTTCATCGTAGCCCCTGAGGAGCGAAGATGAAGCAGACATCCGGACCGGCCAAGAAGCCGGCAGAAGCG
>NZ_VRUZ01000003.1:0-131853 GCF_008039485.1 Methylobacterium sp. WL69
GGCCGCCCCCGCCCCCGTCGCGGCCCCGGCGGCGCCCGCCGTGATCGGTTGCGCGTCGCTCGCCAATCTGCGCCTCCTCCTGCGCCAGACCGGCAACGATCCCGCCAAGGCGGCGACCCACCTGTCCGACGACAAGGCGGACCATCTGGGATGCTCGATTCTCGGCCGCGAGGCCGTGACGGCGCTCGCCGACCATGCCGCCCTCAACGGAAGTGCCTACGATTGCGTCACGATTCGGACAACAAGCGTGTGTCAGTGGACCGTCGCCGGGTCCGTGACGCCGGCCGAGCAGGCGCGTCCGGGACGCCGGGCCCAGCCCGATACCGGTAAGGCTGCACCGGGCAAGAGCGCGCCGGACAAGGGCGGACAGGAAAAAACGCCGCGATGAAACATGCCATTGGTGCCTTGGGCGGCGCAGTCCTGTTGCTGGCCGGGGCCGCGGCCGCCGCGCCGGAGTCCGCACGGCCGATCATCGCCTGCGAGACCCTCGTTGGGCTTCGCCTGCTGATGGGCGACGGTGCCATGGACCACATGGCCGCCCTGGCGCGCCTCTCCCGGCATCCGGCCTGCCGCTTGGTTCCGCGTGACCGGGTCGGTGCCGCCGAGCAGCGGGCGATGATCGGCGGCGCACCGTTCGAGTGCCTTACGGTTCGGGACGAGGGCCGCTGCGGCTGGGTGATGCCCTGAAGACCCGCTCGGCCAAGCTCGGCCGCGACCCCGGCTGATCCTGCGCCGGGACGTTCAGGCGCTCAGGGGAGCACCGATTCTGGCGCGGAGCTGATGGCGCAGGTTCTGGTTGGCGGTCGCATCGGCGTCGAGGGCAGACATCAGACGCAGGAGGCGGCTGATGGGTGTCGAACGGTCCTGAACCGCTGCGGCGATCAGGTCCTGAAGCGGCGTCTGCTCGCAGGGAAACTGGGTGGTCTCGCTCGAAAGGGCCGGCTGGAGCATGGGTCCGCGAATCCGTCGCTGTGTTCAGGCTAATCCCGCGCGGCTCGCTACGCCATGGGATCGCGCGGCGCCACCCCTTTTTGCCGCCTATCCATAGCCGGCATGGAATTTATCGCCCGACTGGCCGTATTCGTCGGAAATGCGTGGATATCCATGTGTGGGAAAGCACACGGTTCCGGCGGGGCGCTTCACCGGGCCAGGGGCGATTCGCCGTAGCGGTCGCACAGATCCTGCGGGTCCGACGCGATGGCGACGCACCCGGCCGTGCGCAGTTCGGTTTCCGAGACTCCGCCGCACAGGACACCGATGGTCGGCAGGCCAGCCTTGGCCGCGGCCTGCACATCGTAGGCGGTGTCGCCGACCACGAGGCTGTCCCAGGCGTTCAGGGGGGCGAGCTTGGCAAGCGCCGACGCGAAGATGTCGGGAAACGGCTTCGAGCGCTCGGCATCGTCCGATGTCGTAGTCACCGAAACCAGGTCGGCGATGTCCAGAAGCTCCTTGTAATGCGCGACCTCGTCGGCCTTGCCGGACGAGGCCAGCGCGATGGTCTGGCCCTCGGTCCTGATCCGCTCGAACAGGGGGCGGACGCCCGGGAACGGCCGGACCTTGTCGAGGAAGTTCCGCTTGAACAGGTCGGAGCGGTAGGCCTCCATGGCCTTGCCCTCGCGCTTCACCCGGTCCCGGTCGACGAAGACGGGAAGCAACTGGTCCCCGCCCTTGCCGATCTGGCTGCGGACCTTCGCGTGCTCCGTCTCGATGCCGAAATGCGCGAAAGCCTCGACCCAGGCCTGGGCATGGAGATCGACGCTGTCGAGGAGCGTCCCATCGATATCGAAGATCACCGCCCTGACCGCTGACGCCATGTGTCCTGCCCCGTATCGACGGACAGGGCGCGCGTCCGGACGGGACGCGCCGGCCGAACCGTCGATGCTGCGCGAACGGTCGGCGTGCTCCGTCGTTCCGTCTCCGCCTAGAAGATGTGCTGCCTCAGCGCGGGAAGATGTGCAGGCCGTCGTCGGGCAGAAGGTTGCGGGCGGGGCCGCCGGTCTGCTGGCCGCGGCCCTGCTGGTAGTAGGGCAACTCGGGGCGGCGGTCGTTGTCGCTGCCGGAATCGTACTCGTAGGGGCGGCTCCACGGGGCGCGGCCGCCGACACCCGCCACGGTCTCGACCTCGCCCGGGATGGGGGCGGTGCCGTAGCCGTAGGGCGTGGCCTGCCCGGTCACGGGGACGGCGATGGCGAGGGCGACGAGGGTGGGAAGAAGGGTCTTCATGAGCGACCTCGCGGAATGCGGCCGGAGCCAAGGTCGCCGGCGGCACGGCAACGGACGGGGAGTGTTCCGTGACCCAACGTCACGCTTGATCGGCCTGTTCCCGTGTGGACGCTCGAAACGGCGAAGCCCGCCGTCCTGTTCGAACGGCGGGCTTCGAGGGCATTGGAAACGGGCGCGGGACGCCGTCAGTGCATGACCACTCCGGCCTCGAACGCCTTGGCGCGGGACGCCGCAGTCCGGGCGGAGGGGGCCTTGGCGGGAGCGGCTGTGGCCGAAGCCGCCTTGGCGGAGGCCGACTTCGTGGACGCCGACTTGGTCGTCGCGGATTTGGCTGCGGCCGTCTTCGGGGCGGCGGTCTTGGTGGTCTTGGCAACCGCGGCCTTGGCGGGCTTCGCGGTCTCGGCGACTGCCTTGGCGGCGGCGCTGCGGGCACCGGCCTTGGGCTTCAGGGCGCGGGCTGGGCTCGGCGCCAAGCTGATCTCGGCGGCCACCGGACGGACCTGGACGGGCGTGTCGGCGCAGAACTCGCGCTCGGCCCGCAGCCAATGCTCGGTGGCGTGGCCGAACACCCGGCCTTCGCCCTCCCAGATGAAGTAGGCGCGTTCGCGCACCTGTTGCTCGAAAGGATGCATCGCGGTCTCCCCGTGGATTCGAGGCCGACGATGAAAGCGGACGGTTAATGCCGGGTTAACCGTTCCCGGAGGCCTCAGCCCCTGGTCAGGCGCCGGACATTGGCCCGCACCTTTCGGCGATATCCGGCGACCACCTTGGCGGTGGAGCCGCCCGCGGCCATGAGCAGGGCCGCCTCGTTGGCGGCCGTGATCTTCTCGCTCACCATGCGGTGCGCCTCGGCCTGGGCACCGCTTCCGCCGGCGGCGAGCTTGGCCAGCCGCAGGCCGATCACCTGCTGGGATTCCATCGCCAGCAGCGTCGCGTCGAGACCCAGCTTCCACCACGCACCGTACATGCTGTCTTCTCCGTGCGCGGTTACCCCGCCGTCAATCGAACGAGCGGCCCTTCGCGGCGGACCCGCCCAGGCTGATCTTCTTCGGGGGCGAGCCGGCGAGGCTGATCTTGCGGGCCGGAGCGGGCGCGGCCTCCGTCGGGACGGCGGGCCGGGCCGGCTTCATCCGCGACTGGCCAAAGACCACCGAGCCGATCTCGCCGGCGACGCGCACGAGGTCGTCGCGTTCGCAGGCCCGGGCCACCGTGAGGCCGAGCTGGTGCATGTGGCTCTTGCCGTAGAGGTAGACCGCGAGCTTCGAGCGGGTCGGTTCGGCGATGGTGGCCAGGAGTTCGGGCAGGTCGTCGGCATCGGCCCGGTAGACCTCTCCCAGGAGATCGAGGGAGACCGGGCAGGCAGCCGGTGCAGACCGACGCGATGGCGATACGGGCGCGGCGCTCGGCCCGTGCCCAGACCGCCTCGTTGCGGGCGCGGGCCTGACGGACCTCGTCGTCCGTCATCGCCCCCGATCCGACGCCGAGGTCGCGCGGCGTCTCACCGGGCGGCCTGATGCGCAGGAGAAGCGGTTCCAGCGCCGGCTCCTGTGCCCTAGCCGGCGGGATAGCAGCCGGGAGGCTCAGTACGCCAGTGGCCAGGACGGCGAAGCGGACGAGGATCGAACGGCGCATCGGCTCCCCGGTCGGCTGTGGTGCCGGCGGACGATCGCCGCCGCATGGTTAAGAAGAGCTTACCGCCATGAACCGTGCGATGACGCAGCGGCAACCCGCCCAATCGACCGCACTGCAGCATGACCCTACCGTCGCGCCATGGACACCACAATCTGGCTCTGGATGGCCGCGGCCGTTACCTACTCCGGCTACATGGTCTTCGCGATGCGGTCGTGAGGGCGTCGCGGTTGCGCGTCAGGTCCGGTCGTCCTTGTCGATGACCGCGCAGGCCGTGACCGGACCGTCGGCGGAATTTGAGACCGAGCAGGTGACCAGAGCCTTGCCCGCGTCGACCTTGCTGTGGCGCTTGGTCTCGGCACTCGTCCGTGCCGTGCGGCCGGCCTCAGCGATAGCCTCTGCGGTGAGCCCGTTGATGGCCTGCCCGGCACGCCCGAACAGCGCGAAGTAGCCCGCCGGCAGGGTCGGCCCCTTGAACTGGGCGCCCACGGCCGAGAGGTCGCCGCAGGCCAGGGTCAGGCCGACATCCTCGGCGGCCTTGAACTCGGCGAAGTCGATGGTTCGCCGCACCAGGGTCGCCCCCGTCGCCGCCATCACACGGTCGATGAGATCCCCGCATCGATCCGCCCGGGCCGGCGTTGCAAGGGCGAGGGAGAGGCCGAGGATCGTCAACGGGATGCGCATGAGGCGCCAACTAGGGGAGGCTCCGCGCATGTCGAGCCGGATCTTCTCTAGGGGGAATCACGCCAGGGACGCACGGCGCTTGCGCACGACGGTCCGGCGAAACACCCCCACCACCTCGACGTGGCTCGAATACTTGAACTGGTCCACGGGGGTGACGGTCTCCAGGCGGTAGCCGCCCGCCACCAGGGCGGCGGCGTCACGCGCGAAGGTGCCGGCATCGCACGCGACACCCACGACCAGGGGCACCTTGCTCTCGGCGATGCGGGCGGCTTGCGCCTGCGCTCCGGCGCGGGGCGGATCGAACACCACGGCGTCGTAGGCGTCGAGCTCGATGGGCAGGAGCGGGCGCCGGAACAGGTCGCGCCGCTCCGTGGTCACCCGGCGCAGGGACGGGGTCGCCCGCACGGCCCGGTCGAGGCTCGCCAGCGCCGCCGCCTCGCCCTCGACGGCGTGAACGTCGCAGCGTTGGGCGAGGGCCAAACTGAACGGTCCGCTGCCGGCGAAGAGATCGACGACGCGCTTGGTCTTCCTATCGAGGGCGGCGAGCACCAGGGCCGTCAGGGCTGTCTCGCCGGCCTGCGTCGCCTGGAGGAAGCCACCCGGCGGGGGGCTGAGACGGATGCCGCCGGCCTCGATGACGGGCGCGCGGCGCTCGACCAGGATCTCGCCGTGGAGCGACAGGCGGGCGAGGTCCAGCTCACCGGCCAGACGCACGAGGACGGCGCGGACGCCCTCGGCGACGGGTCCATGGCCCCGGACATCGACGTCGAGGCCGGCATCGGTGGCCGTGAAGGCGACGTCGAGGGGTTTGCGCCCATGGCCGAGGGGGGCGCTCAGCGCCGTCGCCACGACGGGGGCCCGGTGGAGGGCCTCCACGGTGATCGGGCAATGGTCGATGGCGACGAGGTCGTGGCTGCGGGCCGCCATCAGGCCGGCCCGGGCCCCCGATTCACCGGCCCGAACATGCAACGTCAGGCGGCGGCGGCCCTCGCCATGGGCGTCCCGAAGAGCCTCGGGCTCGGCGTCGAGGCCGGATTGCGACAGGGCCTGACCGACGAGCGCCCGCTTCCAGGCGGCGTAGGG
Source organism: Methylobacterium sp. WL69 (assembly GCF_008039485.1). NCBI lineage: Bacteria > Pseudomonadati > Pseudomonadota > Alphaproteobacteria > Hyphomicrobiales > Methylobacteriaceae > Methylobacterium > Methylobacterium sp. WL69. Next base: position 5,620 of record NZ_VRUZ01000003.1, read on the forward strand.
CTCGGGGGCCCAATGCTGGACGGCACAGCCGCCGCAGGTTCCGAAATACGGGCAGAACGGATCGATCCGCTCCGGCGAGGCGGTCTCGACGGACAGAAGCTGCCCGCGCACGCCCTCGCGCCGGATGGCGACGCGCTCGCCCGGCAGGGCATAGGCCACCGCCGTGCCGTCCGTGGCCATGCCGTCGCCCCGCGCGCCGAGCTTGGCGATGGTGACGAGGTCGGGGGAATCGATCATGGAACTGCTTTCCGGCGTGCCCCGATGAGGAACTCGCGATTGCCGTCGCCGCCGGTGACGGGGGACGGGATCAGGCCGAGGATGGAGAATCCCACGCCTGCGATGAAGTCTCGGATCTCGGCGCAGACCGCGTCGTGGACGGCGGCGTCGCGGACGATGCCGCCGCGTCCGATCCGATCGCGGCCCGCCTCGAATTGGGGTTTGACGAGTGCGGCCAGGGCCGCCCCCTCCCCCATCAGGGTGGCGACCGCAGGCACCACGAGGCGGAGCGAGATGAAACTCACGTCGATGGCCACCAGCATCGGCGCCACCGGGATCGTCGCCGCGTCGAGGCTGCGGGCGTCGCGTCCTTCCAGGCTCGTCACCCGGGGATGGGTGCGCAGGGACGCGTGCAGCTGGTCGCGCCCGACATCGACGGCATAGACATAGGCGGCCCCGCGCCCGAGGAGCGCGTCGGTGAACCCGCCCGTGGAGGCCCCGACATCGAGGCAGGTCAGCCCAGCCGGAGCGAACCCGAAGGCGTCGAGGGCGGCGACGAGCTTGAGTCCACCGCGCGAGACGAAGGGGTGCGGCGCCTCAGCCTCGATCCGCGCATCCGGTGCGACGAGGTCGGAGGCACGCGCCACCACGCGGCCATCGGCCCGCACGAGGCCCGCCGCGATGGCGCCCTGCGCCCGGGCCCGGCTCTCGAAATGGCCGCGCTCGACCAGAAGGCGATCGGCCCTGATCCGGTCCCGCGTCATTCCCAAACTCAAACCTTCGGCGTCCTGCTGTCCGCACGCCGGCACGGATGGCCCTCCGCTACACCACAAAGTGGCGTCCGCGAACGAAAATCATGCACGCCTGGGTCGCGCCGCCGTCCACACCTGTCGCATACTGGCAAGCCAGAGCGCGACCGCCCATGGGGGAACGGACGCGGGACCACGGTCTTGAGGTCCCACCGTTCGGCCCTCTCCCGACCCGGCCGCCACAACAGGACTGACCATGACAACGCCGCGCGAGATCGAGCTGAAGCTGGAATGCGAGGTCGCCGACCTGGCCGCCCTCGCGAACCATCCCCTGCTGCGGGCGGACGGGACACCCGAGGCGGTGGTTCTCACCTCGACCTACTTCGACACGGCCAAGGGCGATCTGCGCAAGGGCGGCCTGACCCTGCGGGTGCGCCGGGAGGGCGACCGTCGCATCCAGACGGTGAAGGCGGCCTCCGCGAGCGCGGGCCTGTTCGACCGGGCGGAGTGGGAGTCCGATATCGCGGGCGAGACCCCCGACCTCGCGGTTCTGGCGGAGACGCCGGTGCCCGCCCTCCTGGCGGCGGCATCCAAAGCCGATCTCGTGCCTGTCTTCACCACCGTGGTCGACCGCACGACGCGTCTCGTCGTGCACGGCGCCTCGCTCATTTCCGCGACCCTCGATCAGGGGCGCATCGAGACGCCGGAGGGCGACGTGCCCCTCTGCGAAGTCGAGCTCGAACTCGACGAGGGCAGTCCCGCCGACCTGTTCGGCCTCGCCCAGGTGCTCGCCCAGACCGTGCCCCTGCGTCTCGGTGCCCTGAGCAAGAGCGCCCGGGGCTGGAGCCTCGTCGACGGCACCCTGCGCAAGTCCAGCAAGGCGGGTGCCGTGCGCCTCAATCCGGATGCCACGGCCGGTGAGGCGTTCCGGGCCGTCGCCCAAGCCTGCCTGCATCACCTGCGCCTGAACGAGGACGTGTTCCTCCACGGCCGCCACCCGGAGGGCCTGCACCAGATCCGCGTCGCCCTGCGGCGCCTGCGCTCGGCCCTCACCCTGTTCAAGCCGATCCTGGCGCCCGATCCCACCGCCGCGCAGTTGCGCGACGAGATCAAGCGGGTGACCGAGCCGTTCGGCCGGGCGCGCAATCTCGACGTCTTCCTCGAGACCACCCTCCCGGCGGAACTCGAGAAGCGGCCCGACGAGGCCGGTCTCCTCGACCTGCGCACGCGCCTGGAAGCCGAGCGCGACCGGGCGCACGATGCCGTCATCGCCACCCTCGAATCGCCGGCCTGGCGCAGCCTGATCCTCGATGTCGCCGCCTGGATCGAGACGGGGGCCTGGCGCACGGAAGGGGATGCGCAGGGCGATGGGCCCGCCCGCGACGCTCCGGCGGCGGAGTTTGCCGCCGATATCCTCGACCGCATCCGCGGCCGCATCCGCAAGCGCGGCCGCCACCTCGAACGCCTCGATGCCGAAGCCCGCCACCGCGTGCGCATCGAAGGCAAGAAGCTGCGCTACGGGGCCGAGTTCTTCGCCAGCCTCTACACCGACAAGAAACCGCACCGGCGCCACAAGGCCTTCGTCCAGGCCGTGTCCGAACTCCAGGACCACCTCGGCGCCCTGAACGACATGGCCACCGCCCACGAGGTTCTGGCCAGCTTGGCCACGGAGGGCAGCACGATCCCGGCCCCGACCCTGTTCGCCGCCGGTCTCACGGCGGGCGACAACGAGGTCGAAACCAAGGCGCTGCTCGGCAAGGCGGCGGACGCCCATGCCGACCTCGTCGATCTCAAGCCGTTCTGGCGCTGAGGCGGCCGCGCCCTCAGCGCTCGACGCTGAGGGCGTAGAGGGTGATGGCGGCGGCGTTCGAGACGTTGATGCTGCGGATCTCGCCCCGGAACGGGATCCGCGCCAGCACGTCGCAATTGTCGCGGGTGCGCTGGCGCAGGCCCTTGCCCTCGGCACCCAGCACGATCACCGCCGGACGCTTGGCCCCCAGGGTGTCGAGGTCGGTGCCGGCCTCCGAATCGAGGCCGATGCGGGTGAAGCCGCGCTTGCCCAGATCGATCAGCGCTTCCGAGAGGTTGCGCACGACGACGAGGGGCACGTGCTCCAGGCCACCCGAGGCCGACTTGGCGAGGACGCCGGTGGCGGTGGGCGAATGGCGCGCCGTGGTGATGATGCCCGCCACGCCGAAGGCGGCGGCGGTGCGCACGATGGCCCCGACATTGTGCGGATCGGTGATCTGATCGAGCGCCAGGAGCAGCGCGTCGTCCGGCAGGTCTTCGAGATCCGGCCCCGGCAGCGGATCGGCTTCGAGGTAGAGGCCCTGATGCACGGCGTCCGGTCCCAGGAGCGCGTTGATGGCGCTCGGCCGCACCAGTTCGGGATCGATGCGCAGCTGACCGATCTCCTCCGTCAGTCGCACCATGGCATTCTCCGTGGCGAGCAGCCGGTGCAGGCGCCGACCCTCGTTGGCGAGCGCCTGGGCCACGGGATGCCAGCCGTAGAGCACCACGTGGTCGCCCTCCGGCCCGGCCGGTCGGGGCCGGAACCGGTCGCCGCCGGGCCCGGGCCGTCTCGTCTGCCGGCCCGGCGGGCCGTCGCGTCGCGTGGTCATGAGGGTCGTCCGCTGTTGTCGTGCGCGGGCGGGACGCGCCCGCCGCTGTCTCCCGCGACAAACCGGCCACCGGCCCATTCGTCAAGCGACAAACTTGTCCGGAAACGCCCGTTGCCCCCGCCTCCGATCCCGCCTATAGAGGCCTCGCTCCGACCAGCGCCCTTCGTCTAGCGGTCCAGGACGTCGCCCTTTCACGGCGAAAACACGGGTTCGATTCCCGTAGGGCGCGCCATTCTCGGTGCAATCAGCGACCTTGCGGATGCTCATCGCCTCGTCGCGATGCAGGCGACTTCGCGGACGAGATGTCCCTTCAGTCAAACGGCGGCGTTCGGCGCTTCATACGCTTGACGGTGCCGGCTCGCGATCGGCCCGCAATTGTACCTATCCCGTAACTGCTTGAAGTTCGTTGATTTCGAAGGTCAATCAAACTTTGAATTCGACGTCTCGATCGATGCCGAGATCTTCGGCCTCGGGCTGCTGAGGCCGATCCTGAAATCTTCGATCACGACATGTAGTTCACCAGGGTTAGTTTCGAGAGCATCGAGGTGACCTGATAGCTCGCCTGCAACTGGTTCTGCACGGCGAGAAGGTTGGCCGCGACTTCCTCGGTGGAGATCGTGTCCGTCCCGTCGAGGGTATTCTGGAGCTGGGCGCGGGTGGCGCCGTTCTGCGCCTTGGCGTTGGTGATCTGGGCCGAGGCGAGGCTCAGTTCCGTGGCCACCTGGGCGATGCCCTGATCGTCCTGTTTGGGCGTGAGGACGGAGCGGACACGGTCGGTCAGCGCCGTGTAGCGGCTGCGCTCGCTCAACGCCAAGGTCCGGTCCGTGGCCGAGAGGGTCGCGTCGTTGGGGTCCTTGGTGCTGGCGAAGCCCTCGCTCGCCAGGGCGGCGATGCCCGACAGGGCATTGCGAATGCCGGTCTCGTTGGCCTGGGCACCGATCCCGATGGATTGGCCGCTGCTGACCTGCACGGTGGCCGTCCCGCGCGGGTCCGCCAGGCTCTCGTCGCCCGTGTACCAGATCACGGTCTTGCCGGCCGGGTTACTGGCGAAGCCGCCCTTGGCGGTATCCACCCGGCGGGGCGCGAACACGTCGGACTTCGAGCCCGCGAAAAAATCCTTCGCGGCCAGAACGGCGGACGAGGCCGAGAGCGTGGTGCCGGCGCTGGCCTTGGTTGTCGCGAACAGGGCCTGCTGCAGGTTCTGCGCGGTCACCACCGGGTCGGCGTCGATGAGGAACACCGACGGGTCCTTGCCGTCCGTGGTGGTCTTGGCCGTGAGGGTCAGTGTCGTCGTGGTGCCGTCGCGCAGGCCGAGGGTCACCGTGATGGTGTCGCCGTTCTGGGGCGGCGTCGTGCTGCTGACCGTCAGGGTGGTGCTGGCGGCCGTCCCGCCATTGAACGTCGCCGTGACGCCGGGCGGGGACGAACTCTGGGCGGCCGCGATCTGGCTGGTCCCGAGGGCGGTCTTCAAGCTGGCCCCGCTCGCGGCGGCATTTGCGCCGATGACGAATTCGTTGGTCGCTCCCGTCGTCGCCGTCCGCGCCGTGTAGTCGACGAAGGTCTGGCTGCCATCGGCCTGGTTGACGCTCACCCGGACCACGTCGCCGTCCTTCGGCTGCGTGCCGAATCCCAGGGTTACGGTCGGCGCGGCGGCCGCGGCGGCCACGGTGGGGCTGAACGCGGTCGGGTTGGAGCTTGTGATCGTCCCCAGGGTGAAGCCGAAATTGGCGCGGTCGGCCGCGGTCTTGCCGTTGTCGCCGGTGACGTTCGCGGGCTCCGAGATCGTGACCGTCGCCGTCGTGGTGGCCGGGATGCTCAGATTGCCCGTCCCTGGCGATCCGGTGGCCCCGTCGGCCGCCTTGCGCTCGGCGATCATCGCGGTGAGGCCGGCCTTGGTGCCCTCGCCGTTGAGGATCGCGTCGGCGGACGCCACCGGCGGGGTGTCGGTGGCGCGCCCCCCGAAAATGTAGGTTCCGGCGTAGTTCTGGTTCAGGGTATCGACGAACAGGTCGAGGTTGGCCGCCGCCGTGGTGCGGGTAGTGTCGCGGGCCGAGGATGAGCTCGTGTTGGTCAGTCCCGTGGCGATGGTGCTGACGGTGGTCGACGTGACCTTCGACAGGTTCTGCAGGCTGGCCGATCCGAGGGTGATGCGGTTGAGGGCGCCGGTGATGCTGGCGGCATACCCGTCGAGGCGGGCGACCTGCGCGTGCGCGGTCAGGCTCGTGGTGCGGGCGGCCCCCAGACCGCCATAGGTTTCCGCCACCCGCCCCGTGGAGAGCTGAGTGGTGAGGCCGTCAAGCTTCTCCTTGGTCGCGAGCAGGCGCTGCGTGTTCAGGGTGGTGTTGTAGCTGCCGGCCGCGAAAGGCGTGATGGTCATGGGCGCGAACTCGGGATCGAGGGGCGGTCGGTGGTCTGCGGGGGCATGCGTCAGATCCGCAGCAGGGTGTCGAGCATGTCGCGGGCGGCCGTGAGCACCCGCGCGTTGGCCCCATAGGCCGTCTGAAGCTGGATCAGGTTGGCCATCTCCTCGTCGATCTTGACGCCGGATTCGCCAGCGAATCGGCTCTGGGCCGTCGCGAGGGCGATCTGCTGGCCCTCGTCGAGGCTCAGGCTCGAGGCGGCGTTCGCCCCCTGCGCGTCGATGATGCGCAGGGCGAAGTCGGCCACGTTGGTGGTGAACGGCGCGCGCACGCCGCCGATACCGGAGGCGGACGAGAACGTGTGGGTGTTGGTCGTTAGTCCGGCCAGGAGGCGCTGAGGCCGCGTCGCGTCGCCGGATTGCGTGGTGGGGGACGAAAGGACGAGGGCACTGGTGTCGGCCTTGATCGCCGGGTTGAGGGCGATGCGCTGGGCAAACCCCGTCAGCTGTGAACCACCGTCGAAGTTGCCCGTGTAGAGGCCGTTGGCCCGGCCGGAATCGACGAACAGGGCGATCTCGGCGTTGTTGGCCGAGTTCTTGGTCTCGGTGGCGCTGGACGGCACCGTCACGGTGGCGCCCACCGTCCCGACGGCCGGCGTCGGCGACGCGGCGCTGCGGGTGATCGTGAGCTTTCCGCCGGTGACCGCGACGGAATAGTCCGCCCCGAGGGCCGCGCCGATGTTGGTCGCCATGGCGGCGTCGGTGGTGCCGAGGGTGAAGCTTCGGACCGAGCCGGCATCCACATCCCCGGGCCGGAACGCCGCGTTGCCGTCCTTCGAGGCGACGAGGGCGATCTGCGAGCCGTCCGCCAGGGCGAGGGTGATGCGGTTGCCGCTTTTCAGCCCGGCGATGTCGATGGCTGTGCCAGCCGGGGCGCTCACCGTGCGGTCGGTGGTGGATTGCGCCAGTCCGGCCGCCAGCTCGTCGAGCTGACGCTGGGCCTGAACCAGGGTGTCGTCGCGGGCGGTCACGGCGGCCGCGAGGGAGCCCGACCGCAGGGCACCCGTGGCGATGAGGTCGATCCGGGCGCCGCCGGGCGTGGTCGCCGTGATGGTGCCAACGCCGCTCTTCCCCGCATCGGCCGAATACAGGTTCCCGGGGCCGAGCACCGTGCGGCTGTCGAAGCCAAGCGACGCGGCTGTGCCGTGATCGACCAGGGTGACGCCCGACTGGGTCATGACCGTGATCGAGCCGTCGCCCACCTGGTTGGCCTGCACGTCCATGTACTGGGCGAGCTGGTTTATGGCCTGGTCGCGCTGGTCGAGGAGGTCGGGGCTCGCGCCGATGCCGTTGGCGGCGACGATCTTCACGTTGAGCTGGGCGATGGATTTGAGGAGCGAGCCGGCGCTCTTCACGTCGCTGGCGATCTGCGATTCCATCCCGGTGCGCAGGGTCTGGATGCCGTTGGCGATGGTGCCGATCCGGCTGGCCAGGGTCGCGCCGTTGCTGGCCACGGTGGCGCGCACCGAGCTGACCGTGGGATCGTTGGCCAGCGCCTGAAGCGACTGGGTGTAGCCGTTCACTACCCCGTCCAGCGACGTGCTGGAGCCGGGCACGCCGTAGAGCGCGTCGAGCTGCGTCGCGACGTTGGCGGCGGTGTTGGTGTAGGCCGCGCCCGAGGTCTCCAGGCGCAACTGCTTCTGCGAGGTTGCGTTCAGGATACGCGAGACCGTGCCGGCGTTGACGCCCGTCCCGTCGTTCTGGCTGACGGGCGACTGAATGCGCTTGACGTAGCCGACGGTGTTGACGTTGGCGATGTTCTGCGAAACGACGCCGATCTGCGCCTGCACGGCCTGCAGGCCGGCCGTGGCCGTGTTGATCGCATTCAGCGACATCGGGACAGCCTTTCTTCGTCGCGCACGGGTCTCGCCACCGCGGGACCATCGGAGGAGCGTTGGTCTCGCATCGGGGGCCGCCACCGCCACCCTGCCGCGGAATCGGGGTGGGAAAAGCGTCGGTTATTGGGCGTACCCGAAGAAATGATCCGGATGGTTACCCATCGGTTGACATCCGGATCGAACATTATCGGATGATATTGATCAGGTCGCTCATCATCGTCTGCGCCGTGGACATCACCCGGGTGTTGGCCGAGTAGGCCTGCTGGGTCACGATCATCTTCGAGAACTCGGCCGCGATGTCCGTATTCGACTGCTCGATCTCGCCACCGACCACGGACGAGCCGTTCAGGCCGGAGATCGGTGCGCCCGAATCCAGGGTCTGCGTGTAGTTGCCGTTGGCCTCGCCCTTCAGCGCGTCCGGGTTCTTGAACTGAACGATGCCGACCTGGGCGAGGGCGGCGGAGTTGCCGTTGGAATAGGTGCCGGTGATCTTGCCGTCCCTCGTCACCGCCAGCGAGGTCAGGGTGCCGGAGGCGTAGCCGTCCTGCTGGATCGTGTCCGTGCGGACAATGCCCTCGCTGGCGGCGTACTGGGTCAGGCCGCCGGCGGGGATGTTGAGGCCGATATTGCTGAGCTTGACCCCGTCCACGGTCAGGTTGGGGATCACCGGTGATGTCGGCTCGGTGAGCTGGCCGCCTTTGAAAATGAAGGCCTGCCCGGTGTTCTGCCAGGCGTCGTCGGCGGCACCGGCCTTCGAGTTCCCGAGGTAGAACAGGTTCCAAACATCGTCGGTGGCGGGTTTCGCCGGGACCGCCACGACGGGCGGAGTCGCCGTCGGATCGGCCGCGACGGCGGCGGTCGCCGCACCCCCGTTCTGAACCTTGGCCCAGCGCACCTGGACCGTCATGGGCGCGCCGGTCTCGGTGTAGGTGGTCAGTGATCCGCCCGAGAGCGTATCATTGAGGAACTTCGTCGTGTCGCCGCCTTTGATCCCCGTCCCGAGGGCGGGGGTCGTCGGATTGGCGAGGACGGGGGTATAGGCGCCCGAGGTCAGGGTCGTGAGCAATTCCGAGCCCGGCGTCGTCGCGGAAGCGTTCTTCGTCGAGGGCGTCATCGGCAGGTTCGCCGCATAGGCGATGCTGGTGGTGGGCTTGGCCGCCAGGGAGGCCGTCGAGATCTTGATTGGGCCGGTCCCGGTGGTCTGCCCGGTCCGAGGATCGAGGCTTTGGCCCGTGAGGTAGCCACCGGCGCCGTTGACGAGGTAGCCCAGGTTGTCCGATTTGAAATCACCACGCCGGGTATAGGACGGCGTCGGCGAGAAGCTGGCCTGGCCCGCCGCGTCGCCGGTCTTGGTCTGGACCGTGAAGAACCCCTGCCCGCTCAGCGCCATGTTGGTGTCGATGCCGGTGGAGATCAGGCCGCCCTGCAGGGTGTTGGTCAGGCGTGAGAAGGCGCCGACGGAACCGGACACCTGCTTGTTCAGGGGCTGCTCGGCGATCATGTCGACGAAGTTCGTATCGACCCGTTTGAACCCGGTGGTCTGCGAGTTGGCGATGTTGCCCGAGATGTTGTTCAGCGAATACGACTGGGCCTGGAGGCCCGACACCGCCGTCTGCAACGCACTGAAGATGTCCATGATCGGCCTTGGGGTCCGCGGGGGATGCTTCCCCTCGGATCAGCAATCCGTGTGCCGCCGTTGTTTGTTAGGCTTTTCAAGGGTTTAGTGAGAGTCCTGACTTCTCCTGCAGGCTGCGTATCGGCAAGATCTGCCGCGCTGTGGGCGCTTTGTGCCGGGGCGCCACCTCGACCATCAGCAGCAATTGTCCTCCGGGGCGATGGCGGGCGATCTGTTTCACGAAAACCGGCGACACGAGCAACGCACCGACGGTCTCGACGTGATCATCGAGGCAATCGGAAGCTTGGCGCGCCCGGTCCGTTCCCCGACGCGGAAGCGGCCCGGATCGGGTTCACGCGCTCATTCCTCGGCCTGGACCTTGCCCCGCCCTCCGCCCCGGTTCTGCCGGAGGCGGACGACGCTCCCGCGGTCAGCCGGCGATCGCGAACCCGCTCCGCCGTGGGACCCGTCGACGGACTCGATCCCGGTGACGGCCACCGACGCCGCGTGCCCATCACGCTGGGGCACCCTGCCCCCTTCGCGCCTTCAACCCTCCCTTGACACTGGCGACCGTAAGTTATGTGAGGCATTCCTATGCGGATCCGGAAGGCTCTGAGTGCAATCATGCGGCTGCTGGATACTCTCAACCGATGAAATGGATCAAAGCCCTGTTCGGCCCCAGCGCCCGCCGCGAAACCGACCCAACCCTCGAATCCGATTACCATCTTCTCGCCCGCAGCGACCTGTTCGACAGCGGCTACTATCTGCGCGAGAACCCCGATGTCGCCGAGGCCGCGGCGGATCCGATCACGCATTACCTTGCCATCGGCTTCTTGGAAGGGCGCGAGCCGTCCGCTTTCTTCGACGGCACCCGCTACTGGGAGGCAGATCCGTCCATCAAAGCCGCTGGCATCAATCCCCTCGTGCACTGGCTCCGCGCCGGTGCCGGCGAGGGCCGGTCCGCGCCCGTCCGAACGGACAAAGCGTCGTTACCCGGCGAAGTCCGGTCCGACTATGCCCTGGTGGCGCGCAGCGGCCTGTTCGACATCGGCTACTATCTGACCGGCAATCCGGATGTCGGCGCCTCGGGCGAGGACCCCATCGTTCACTACCTTCAGGTTGGATACCTCGACGGACGCGAGCCCTCGGCGTTCTTCGATGGCAACCGCTACCGTGCCGAGAATGCCGATGTGCGCGAAGCACGCGTCAACCCGCTGGTCCACTGGCTTCGTCTCGGCAGCGCCGAGGGGCGCTTGGCTCCGGTCCGGTCCGCGTCTTCACCGGACCGGCCTGGAACCGATTATGCCTTGGTGGCCCGCAGCGGCCTGTTCGATGCGGCCTACTACCTCAAGACCAATCCCGCGATCGCGGGGAGCGGCCTCGATCCCATCGTTCACTACATCACCGATGGCTTCCGCGAAGGGCGGGAACCGGCCGCGTTCTTCGACGGCAAGGCCTACGCCGAGCGCTACCCGGACGTTCAGGCGGCGGGAACCGCCCCCCTCGTTCATTGGATGCGCGTGGGCAAGGCGGAGGGGCGTCGCCCACCAATCCGGGCGCCGCAGCCTCCGTGTCCGGCACCGAGCGCGGCCTGATCGCCCGTAGCGGCCTGTTCGACAGCTTCCTCCTGTCAATCAGTCCAGTCCGACGTGAGCGGTCACGGATGTCGGATCGCGCCGCGACGGTTGCATCCCAAGGGCGTTGCGGGGAGCGCTAGAAACCCGGAGCGGTGGCTCAGAACTCCCAGGTCACGCCGGTCCGCACGACACGCGCGGGGACGCCCGCGAGGGAGACGTTGGTGGGGAACGCACCCCGGACCAGGGAGCCGGCGCCGATCACGCTGTCGCGGCCGATCACGGCGTTGCGCAGGATCGTCGCCCCGCCCGCCGCCCAGACGTGATCGCCGATGGTGATGTCGCCGGCGGGATTGAGGCGTTCGCGGGTCACCACGTCGAGCACCTTGTGGACGTCGCTTGACGCGATGCGGCAGCCGGGCCCGAACAGGCAGAACGCGCCGATCCTGATGGTCGCGCGCTCGTGTGCCGTGATCTGGCTGCAGCCGTTGAACGAGCACCAAGCACCGATCTCGACCACGGCCCCTTCCGCGGAGGCCGTGACCACGAGCTGGTTGAGGTTCGTGTCCGCACCGACGATGACGGCGGCCCCGCCCGAGAGGATGAACTTGGCGGCATTCGGCGCGAAGGGTGTCTCGACGTGCAGGCGGTTGCCGCGGCCACGGATGGTGACGACGGCGTCGCTCTCCTCCAGAAACCGCGGCGACAGGGTGATCTGGTTGTCGTCCGGAAATTCGATGTCGAGTTGAACAGGCACCGTGCCCCCCGCGTCCTCCTGGTCCTTTTCGAATGCGCGCGGTCCTACCGGTTCAGCGGATTTCCCGCCGGCGGCGCCGCCGTCGCGCCGATGGGAACCGGAGCGATCCCGCCGCCGCCGCCGAAACCGGCCTGCGGATTGCGGTAGCGCTCGATGCCGTGCTGGAGGCGTTCGCCGTCCGTATCGCGCACGATCCGGGCGGAGGCCGGCGGCGACGGATCGATGACGTGGACCGCCATGTTGGCCTGGACGGCCTCGCCGGATTCGAGGGTCAGGGTGTCGCGCCGTTTAAGGTAATCGGTGCAGCCGGACACGGCCAGGGCCACCGCGACGATCACCGCGACGGCAAGGCCTGGACGCACCGCGCGCGCGGACCGACGTGCCGCCGGACTCAATTGAGCACCTGGACGGTGCCCTGCGGCACGGCAATGGCGGCGGGCAGCGTCGCCTCGGGCAGGATATGGCCGTGGGGCCCGACGGCGCCGCCGCGCTGATTCACGAACTGGCGCATGTTGCGGCGCAGCTCCGTCTTGCCGTTCACGAAGAAATCGACGTCGTTGGCCGGCACGCTCGCATCGAAGGGCGTCGCCAGCATCTGGCCCGGCCGCGCCGGATTGACCAGGGACGGGGTGACGATGACGACGAGCTCGGTCTCCCGCTCCTGAAACTCAGACGAGCGGAACAGGGCGCCCAGGACCGGGATCGATCCGAGCCAGGGCAACTGGTCGATGGAGCGGGTCGAGTTGGTCTGCAGCAGGCCGGCGATGGCGAAGCTCTGGCCGTCGCGGAGCTCGACATTGGTCTTGGCCCGGCGCTTGGTCAGGCCCGGCACCGAGATGCCGCCGCCCACCGCCACCGCCAGGGTTGGGTCGATGTCGCTCACCTCGGGCTCGAGCTGGAGATGGATCATGCCGTTGCGCAGGACCGTCGGGGTGAAGCCGAGCTTCACACCGAATTCCTTGTAGGACACGGTGATCTGCGGCGCGCCGTTGAGGCTCTGGTTGGCGATGGGGATCGGGATCTCGCCGCCGGCCAGGAATTCGGCCCGGTCGCCCGACATGGCGATGAGGTTCGGCTCGGCGAGGCGCCGCAGGAGGCCCTTGGTCTCCAGGGCGCTCACGAACAGGTCGAGCTGCCCGGCATTGCCCCGGAACCCCTGGACGAGGCTCGCGAACGGCACGCCGCCCGTGGTCGCGGCGTTGACCGCCGAGCCGACGATGCCCGAGATCACCCCGCCCGAGGACGAGACTGGGTTCTGGGCGCCGTAGGCGCCGACGCTGGCGAGGGTACTGCGTCCGCCGAACTCGAACCGCGCCCCGAGCTCGCGGCCGGCATTGCGGTTCACCTCGACGAAGCGGACCTTGAGCATCACCTGCTGGGGCGAGCGGACGCGGGTGAGGTTGAGGGTGCCGGGGGGGGCCACCTGCATGGCCCGGTCGACGCTCACCGCATCCCCCGCGACGCCGCCGAGGATCACGCGCTCGCCCTGGCTCTCCACGCGCAGGCCCGGATCGCCGGTGCTCTGGCGGACCTGCGATTCGATGACGCCCGTGTCGGGCCGGACCTCGACGTCGATGAGGCCAACGAGCTTGCGCTCGGAATCTATGAGGGACACGTTGGTGGTGCCTGCGCGCTTGCCGAGGACGTAGAGGGTCCGGTCACTGATCGGCACCACGTCGGCGATGTCCGACGACCCGACGAGAACGTCGGCGAAGGCGCTGCCGACCTTCACGGTCTGAGACTTGTTGATCGTCAGCTTCAGGCGGCTCAGGATCGCGTTGCCGCCCGTGCGCGGCACAGCACGGACCTGGGCCCGCGCCTCGCCGACCGGCGCCGGGAGTACGGCGGCCGTCAACGACAGCACCACGGCGAGATCGATTACCCGGCGAAATGTCGGTCGAGCCTTTCGCCGGCAACCAATCACGCAAACATCCTTCTGGTTAAAATCAGGTTAAGCGGGTCGGCGCGGTCGCCACAAGATCAGGTGCTGATTGCCACAGTTTTATCGGGAGGAGAGAGGCGTTCGAGCAACGCTCGGGCGCGAATCGAACGATCAGATCGCGGCGCCGGCTTAAAAGGGCGTGGATCGGGTCGGACGCTGGGCCGAGCGCAAGATCTGAATATTGTTCAGGATCACGGTATTACCCGGGTCCATGGCCAGGGCCTGCTCGAACTGGCCGAGCGCCCGCTTGCCGTTTCCGCGCAGCATGTACGAATACCCCCGGTTGTTCACGATTTCGAGGGTTTCGCCGCTCAAGCTCGTGGCCTGATCGTAGGCCCGGTCGGCGAGTTCGTAGCGCCCGAGGTTGTCGTAGGACGCCGCGAGTCCGAGCCAGGCCGCCGCATCGTCCTTGTTGACCTCGACGGCCTGCCGGAAATTCCGCTCGGCCAGACCGTTGTTGCCGGCCGCGAGGTTCACCCGGCCGACCCGATAGGCCTCGTTGGTGGCCGGCAGCGTCGGCTCCACGCCGGGGACGACGGCGATCCCCTCGTCCGACCGGGTCTGACACCCGGCCAGCCACAGGCAGGCGCAGACCCCCATGGCCCGCACCGCACGATACACCCTCATCCGTCCGTTATCCTCGGCCAAGACGACGACCCTGCCATAGGAGCGGCCACGCTTGTATCCACGATCGCGCGATGACTGGGGAGAAGCATGGGACAGCTCTGAACATGCCGGGTGTCTCCCATACGGCGGCCGGGGCGAAGAGTTTCAGGCTGCCTCACAAAACGTCCGGTCCCGGTCGGTTCTTCCCCGAACACGGCCGCGCAACGGGAGTTCTGTGAGAGACACTCGGTCGGCCCGCGAGAATCCCGACGACAGGGATGGCCGACGCGCATGTCGTGAGACGCCCTCTCGGACGGACCCGATCGAGTGAAGCGATCCATTCCCGCGTGACATGCCAGAGTCGGCGGGACCGACCAAGCGGTTCATCGACCCTCGCTGGGTATCCGAACCGCCGTGACAAGAATATCGCGCGGGATTCGTCACTCGGATGTGGCGAGACAAGTCGCGAGGAAGTCGTCGAACGCGATGAGATCGGTGCGCCGCACGACGGGCGCGAACACGACGGCCGGGACGGCCGTTCCGAACAGGCGGTGGCGGAGCGCCGGGCCGGCCGTCCGCATCAGGAGATCGAAGCGCTCCGGGCCGGCCTTGAGCAGGCGGACGAAGGCTGGCACGAACCCATCTCCCGACGATCGGGTCTCCGCCAGGGTGAGGACGCGTCCCTGAACGATCTGGGCACGGCCGATCAGGGCGAGGTTGAGCCTCCCCGGCGACCCCGACGGGCGCAGGAGGATCTCGCCGGAGGTCGCGGGGGCCGCGACCGCCGGCATGGGGTCGAGCAGGGGATGGGGGAGGCTCAGCCGCCAGCGGCGCTCATGGCCCTCGCAGGACAGGACGAGGAGGCCGGCCGCGCCCGAGGCTGGCGTCACGCCGGTGCGCAGGACGGCGAGATCGCGGCCGAACCGCTCCAGGACCCACCCGTCGGCCCCGAGGGTGAAGCTCTGGTCCGGCCCCCGCTGCGGGGGAGATGACGGCGTCCTGCCCTGTCCGAGGGATGGCACCGGGACGAGAACCAGGGTGAGGAGACACGTGCCGAGACAAGCCGGCCGCCGAGCCGTCACGGCACGGGGTGGGGGATCGGGACGGATCGGCGGCGTTCGGATCGGATGCGCATGGCGAAGGACAGGTGGCTGATCGCGAAGGCGAGGAAGGAACTCCCCAGCATCACCGTGATGATGGCGAAATCCGGTCCCTGGATCGCCGCCACGGGCCTGAGGGACACAGCCTGGAGCGGCCCGCGCAGGCCGAGCCAAGCGTAGGTCAGGGCGGCGGCGAAGACGAAACTCAGATTCGCGATGGCCGCCACGCCGAACCGGAACCGCAGGGTGCGGACCGCGAGGGTGATCAGGGCGAGCACGGCGGCGTTGCGCAGGGCATCGACCCCGAACAGGACGTGGAGGGGCGAGGTCTCCACCCGCGCGGTCTCGAACGGCCGGAATACCGCGAGGTTCAGGTACCAGGCGAGGCTCGATCCCGGGGCGGCCGCGAGCCAGGCGGCGGAGGCTTCCGCCGCCGCGAAGGCGCCGATCACCACGAGCGAGCCGAAGGTCTGGGCATTCAGGGCGCGCGACATGGCGCATCCTGGCAAGCGGTCCTTAAGGCGCGGTTCGCGCGGCCCGGCGCGCCGCCGAAGGCGGATTCGTGGTTAATGGGTCTCGACGAGTTGCACCACCGGCCGGAGCTTGCCGTCGTCCTTCCGGGGGGTGAGCATGCCGACGAGTTCCACCAGAAGGGAACCGCCGCTCGCGGGCTCCGTCAGGAAGACCTTGGCGACGTGGCGGGACAGGCGGGCGGGGCTCGGGTCGGCGGAGAACGCGCGGCAATCGGCCACCGACAGGTAGAGGACGCGCCGGCGCGCATCCGTCGCCGGCCGCACGCCCGGATAGCAGACCGGAATCGGGCTCTCGCGCACGAAGGCGAAGGGGCCGGTCAGGGGTCCGCCCGTCGGCATGGTCTTGCCCATCAGGCGGTTGCCCTGGGTAGCCACCGGCCGGGATTCGGTCTCCGGCGTGAGCCCGAGTTCGCGGAGATAGATGTCGTAGCGCGTCGGCGCCTCGCGCAGGGAGGCCTGGAAGCCGTTGTCCTTGTCGGCGTGATTCCACAGGATGTACTCGTCGATGGCGCGCGCCACGGAGATTTCGCCGAGGCCGCCATAGGCCGCCGTCACCGCCCAGTCACCCAGCCCCTGGTCGTAGGCGGCCGAGGGCCGGACGGTGCGATAGGCCGCGTCGCGCGGCAGGTGGTAGGGCGGGTTCACGTCGCCGGAGGATGGCGGCGAGGAACAGGCCTGGAGATGTCGCCCCTGGATCACGCTCGGCGCCGGGGGAAAGGCCGCGAGGTCGCTCGCCACCGCCGCGATGCCGTTGAAGTAGCGGTCGAACCGGATGTTCAGGGCGTCGTCGAAGTCGCGCGGGGCGATGTTGCGTCTTAGGGAAACACCCCGGCCGTAGCAGAAGGCGGGGGCGTCCGAGGCGAGGTTGCGCAGGGTGGTGCGGCTCGCGAGATCGTCCGGCCTGTCGAGGGGGATGACGGAGCCGTCGGCGATGTTGCCGTCCATGCGCAGGAGATACTGGCGGCCGGGCCGGGCGGACGCCGCGAAGCGCTCGGGGTCCGCATGACAGAGGACCATCGGGGTGACGTCGCAGGCGTAGTACTGCGCTTCCGCGACGGCCCGGCGTCGGATCGGGGTGCCGAGAACCTGCAGCAGGCTCTCGGTCAGGGTGAACTCGGCCGTGGTCGCCTCGACGAACACGGCCTGCGCGCCGGCCGTTTCCGGCAGGGTGTAGGCGGGGTCGGTCCGGAGATCCGCCAGCGTCGCGGCGAAGCGGAAGGTCAGGCGCGGGCCCGCGCGGTTGCGCCGGGCGAAGGCGACGCCGTTGGTCAGCGCGTTCCCGGCGGTCACCGCCCGCTCGATGGCGCCCTCGGTCCAGTCGAGCTGGCCGGCGGCGGCCAGCGCCGCGGCGTCCACGGTAGCGGCGAGTTGCGTGTCGAAGGTCATCAGGCGGGTGCCGTCGACGGCGAGGCCGAGGAGGCCGAGGAGGGCGGGAATGCAGACAGCCGCGAAGACGAGGACGAAGCCGTCCTCGTCCCGGCCGAAGTTGCGCAGCGAGCGAGCCGTCATCGGCGGGTCACCAGATCCTCGCCCGGCAGGGTGGCGGTGGCGTGAAGCGGCAGCGCCTTGGCGAACAGCAACCCGGCGAAGATCGGATCGAACGCGAGATCGACGATCTGCACGGTGACATCGACGGGGACTGGCGGTGGGCGTCCGACATAGCCGAGGCCGTTGGTGGCGTAGGTTACCCGCAGGTTGGCGGGTTCGAGCCGCGGCAGCACCGCCTGCATCGCCCGCAGGATCGGCGCGAGGTTGGCCGGCGAATAGCCGAACCGGCACGAACTCCCCGGGCAGACGCAGCCCCTCGCGAGATCGCAGACCACCCGGAAGGCCGGGCACGGACTGGCCTCGCCACCGGACGCGCAGCGGGCGCCGGGCGGGCGCCCGGACCAGTAGGCCGCGCCGTCGGCGGGCGTCAGGCCCGGGCCTTCCGCCACGGAATCCATGACGATGGCCGCGCGCACGCCGAGATCGGCCGCCTTGGCGGCCAGCCCCCGCTGCCAGAAATACAGGGACAGGTCGGCCAGGGCGAAGACGAGCATCAGCAGCATCGGCAGCACCAGGGCGGCCTCGACCAGGGCGGCGCCGTCCTCGTCGCGCCGGAAGGCGGTCAAGTCATTCGCCAACGTGCGGCTCCTGATGCCGGGCCTTGAGGGTCCAGCGTTTGAACGGAACGGGGCCGGGAAATATTACGTCGAAGGCGACGCTCGCCTGCATGGCCACCGTGCCCGCTGGCGGGTCGGGCTGCGGCGCCACCGTCACCGCGTCGGACGGCAGGCCGGTGTTGTCGCGGATCTGGCCTTCCGTGATCCGCACGGCGCGGGCCGCACCCGGCGCGCAGGCGGGGTTGCAGACCGGATCGGGAACCCGCGCGAGGATGCGGGCGCCAGCGCGCACGGCCCCCTCCAGGGCCTGGCGCACCAGGAGTGCGCGCCCGACCTCGAAGCAGCCGTAGACGAGGACGACGAGGATCGGCAGCAGCAGGGCGAATTCGAGGATCGCCGCCCCCGAATCCCCGTCGCGCAGGGCCCGCAGCCGTCGGGCGAGGGACTCACGGGCGAGGAATTCACGGGGCCGTGGCACGGAGCACCTTCATCACCGCCGGCGCCAGGATCACGATGAGGACTACGGGAAAGATGAACAAGCCGAGCGGCAGGGTGAGCTTCGGCGGCAGGGACGCGGCCTTCTCCTCGGCCCGCGACATCCGCCGGTCGCGCATCTCGTCGGAGAAAGTGGTGAGGGCCAGCGACACGTCTGTGCCGAGCTCGATGGTTTGCTGCAGCAGGGCCGCGAAGGAGCGCGCCTCGGGCAGGCCGAGGCGCTCGGCGCAGGCCTTCAGGGCCTCCGGCGTGCTCTTTCCGGCCCGCATCTCGCCGGCCATCAGGTCGAAATTCGCCCGGAACTCGGCGTCCGAGGCTCCGATCTCGCCGGCCGCGCGATCGAGGGCGGCGTCGAGGCTCAGGCCCGCATTGATGCAGACCACGAGCATGTCGAGGAAGTTCGGGAAGACCGAGCGGTAGCGGATCTCGAGGTGGCGCTGGCGCCGGTTGAGGTAGGCGCGCGGCAGGTAATGGGCGACGATGAACAGGACGAGGGCGATGAGCGCCGCCTCGGCGAGGCCCGAGCTCGGCAGGAAACGCGTCACCACGACGGTGCCGAGGGTCGGCAGGCCGACGAGGAGTCCGAGGCGCGCCAGGGTGAAGATGACCACCGCCGAGGGCGCGAAGAAGCCCGAGCGGATGAGTTCGCGCCGTAGGGCACGGCGGGCATCGACGTCGAGGCCGAGGCGGGACGGATCGATGTCGAGCCAGCTCTCCTGATCGCGCTCGACCTCCTCGGCCGTGGCGGCCGGCGCACCGAGCTCGCCGTAGCGGCGGCGCACGCGCTCGCGCTGGGAAAGGGCGGAGGTGGCGGTGTAGAGGGCGAGCGCCACGCTGGCGAAGGCGAGCACGGTGACGAGGAGGACGACGCTCATGCCACCTCAGACCTTGAAGTTCACGAGGCGGTAGATGGTGAGATTGCCGAGCAGCAGCAGGACGATGGCGACACCCAGGATCGTGTTGGCGGACGGGCTCACCCAGAACTCGGCGTAGTAGGCGGCGCTGACGAGGTTGATCACGACGAACAGGATGATCGGCAGGCCGCTGAGGGCGTAGCCGCTGAACCGCCCCTCGGCGGTGAGCGCCCGCACGCGCCGCGACAGGCGGAAGCGCTCGCGCAGCATCCGCGACAGGCGCGCCAGGACCTCACCGAGGTTGCCGCCGGTCTGGTTGGCGATGGAGATCGCCGCCACCACGAAGGCGAGCTCGGGATGGCCGACCCGGAGGTAGAGTCCGTCGAGGGCCTCGGCGATGCTGCGGCCGTAGTTCATTTCGTCGACCACGAGGGCGAATTCCGGTCCGGCCGGCTCCGGCGTCTCGCGGGCGACGAGGCCGAGGGAAACCGGGAGGGGATGGCCGGCGCGCAAGGATCGGACGATGACGTCGAGGACCTCCGGCAATTGCTCGCCGAAGCGCGCGAGGCGGCGCGCCCGCTTGATCCGCAGGACCAGGAGGCACAGCAGGCCCGCGACGCCGAGGCTCGCGGCGAGGCGCAGCCAGAAGCCCGGAACCGGCAGAACCAGCAGGAGGAGGACGGCGAGGCCGAGGGTCCGTCCGGCCAGGGCCGCCGAACTCTTGCCCGTGCCGGATTGCAGCAGGAGCCGGTTCCAAGCGACGACGAAAGCGGATTTCCCGGCCTCGCGGCGGCGCAGGGACTCAGGCGCGGCGGCGACTACAGGGCCGTCGAGGTCCGCGCGCCGCTGCCGCCGGCGCTTCCGGCCGCGCAGGGCGCCGGCCAGCCCGACCTGGAGCTGCTGGGCCGCCACCACCGAGCAGACGAAGATGAGGAGGTAGATCAGCCAGGGCTCAGCCACGGCGTTCCTCCCGGTGACGCGGCCTCACAGGGCCACCGACGGATCGAAGGCCTGGGCCGGCATGTCGACGCCCTGCGCCTTCAGCTCCTGCAGGAATTTCGGCCGCACGCCCGTGGCGCGGAAATGGCCCAGCACCTGATGGCGCTCATCGACGCCCTCGCGCACGAAGCGGAAGATCTCCTGCATCTGGATCACGTCGCCCTCCATGCCGGTGATCTCGGCGATGCTGGTGACCCGGCGGCGGCCGTCGCTTAGGCGCTGGAGCTGGAGCAGCATCTGCACGCCGGACGCGATCTGGCTGCGGATGGAGGTCACCGACATGTTTGCCGCCGCCATGCCGATCATCTGCTCGACGCGGGCGATGGCGTCGCGAGGCGTGTTGGCGTGGATGGTGGTCATCGAGCCTTCGTGGCCGGTGTTCATGGCCTGGAGCATGTCGAACGCTTCCTCGCCCCGGCACTCGCCGAGGATGATGCGGTCGGGCCGCATGCGCAGGGCGTTCTTGAGCAGTTCGCGCTGACGGATCTCGCCGCGGCCCTCGACGCTCGGCGGCCGGGTCTCGAGGCGCGCCACGTGGGGCTGCTGCAGCTGCAGTTCGGCCGCGTCCTCGATGGTGATGAGGCGCTCGCGCGGCGAGATGTAGGACGACAGGGCATTGAGCATGGTGGTCTTGCCCGAGCCGGTGCCACCGGAGACGATGAGGGAGATGCGCCCCTTCACCGCCACCTTCAGGAGCTCCGCCATGGGCGGGCGCAGCGCACCGAGCTCCACCAGGCGGTCCATGGAGATCGGGCGCTTGGAGAACTTGCGGATGGAGACGAGGGGGCCGTCGACGGCGATGGGTCGGATGGCGACGTTGACGCGCGAACCGTCGGGCAGGCGCGCATCGACCATGGGCGAGGATTCGTCGATGCGCCGGCCGACGGCCGCGACCATCTTGTTGACGATCCGCAGGAGGTGCGCCTCGTCCTTGAAGTGGACCAGGGTCGGTTCGAGCTGGCCGCCGCGCTCGACGAAGACCGAGCGGTGGCCGTTGATGAGGATGTCGCTGACGCTCGGGTCCTTCAGCAGGGGCTCGATGGGTCCGAGGCCGATCATCTCGTCGAGGACTTCGGCCGAGAACGCCTCGAGCTCGCGCTGGTTGAGGGCGAGGCGCTCCTTCAGGGCGTATTCGGCGACGAAGCGGCCGACCTGACGGGCGAGGTCCTCCGGCGAGATCTTGTCGATGAGGGCGAGGTTGAACTCGTCGATGATCTGGCCGTGGAGCTTCACCTTGGCGTCGGTCAGGGACGCCCGCGGCGCCGGCTCGGGCGGCGGTGCGGGTTTGGGCGCGACCTTGGGCATGACGGGCGCCACGACGTCCGGGGCCGGGCCTTGCACGGCCGGCGCCTCCGCCTTCACGGTCCGCCAGCGATCGGACAATCCGGCGTTCATGCGTCCTCCGGTGGTGGGCTCACGCGAGTTTGGCCGCCGTGACGCACCACTCCGCCAGACGGCCGATGTCGCGGGTCAGCCTAGCGTTGGGGGCGATCTCGAACAAGGATCGCCCGGCATCGAGGGCTCCCTCGGCGGTGGCCCCGTCGCGGCGCAGGCAGAACACCGAGCGCCCGGACAGGGGCCGTTCGATCTGCGCCCGATGGGCGATGCGGCCGAGGAGATCGGTCTCGCAGGCGTTGACGGCCACCGCCAGGCGGTCGGCGGGAATCTCAAGGGTCTCGAGATGGGTCAGGGACTGGGTGAGGACGCGCAGGCCCGGCACGGTGGCGCCGCCGGACAGGACGATCGCGTCGGAGCCCTGCAGGATGTTGTCGATCCAGGGCACCCAGGCCTGGGGCAGATCGACGAGGATCGCCTCGTAGCGCCGGGCGATGGTGTCGATGAAGGTGAAGAGGATCGCCGGCGGCACGTCGCCGAGCGCGATGCGACGGGGCGGACAGGCGAACACGTCGAGGCGCGGGGTATGCCGGCTCGTGAATACGTCGACGAGCTGCTCGTCCAGGCGCTCCGGCTGGGCGACGATCTCGGCGATGTCGAAGCGGGGTTCGACGTCGAGGGCGTCCGCGAGGGTGCCGCCCTGCAGGTTGAGGTCCAGGAGGGCGACGCGCAGGGGCTGCTTGCGCCGGCTCGACAGGCGGATGCCGGTCTCCACCGCGAGGGTGGTGTTGCCGACCCCGCCCTTGCTCGGCAGGAAGCTGATGATCCGGGCGGCGCGATCCGCCGGCTCGGCGGCGCCGAGCCCCTTCGTCACGTCGCGCAGTTCCTGGGCGGCGTTGCCCCAGCCGATCCACTCGCCGGACTGGCTGCGCACCAGGGCCTTGTAGAGTTCCGGAGCCAGGGCGTCGGCCACGTAGACCACGAAGGCCTGGCTCGGCTCCGCGCGCGCGAGCTGGATCGCGCCTTCGGCGGCCCCCTCCCCCTCCGGCACCAGCACCAGGGGCCGGCGCGCTTCGGTGAAGGCCCGGTCGCGGTTCAGGGCGGCGAAGTCGGTCGCGTACAGCACCGTGTAGCCCAGACCCTCGGCGAGCCTGACCAGCGCCTGCACGCGGGCCGCGCCGCGCTCGGCCGCGATGAGAAAACAGTTCACGACGGCTCCGGAAGGGGCAATGGATTCAAGGTGCGGACATCGGTACGCGCCGGCCGCGACCGGTGGTGGTCACGCGCGGCTCAATCCTCGGCATCCACCGAATAGGGTTCGCGCTTAGATCCGTTGCGGATGACGTTAATGGTCAGCTTCGGCGGCGCCGGCGCAGACGGTGCGATGCCGGGCGGCATGCGCTGGCCGAGTTCGACGCGCAGGCGGGTCTCCATCTCGGCGAGCTGCGCCCGCGCGCCCTCGCCGGCCTGGGCCGCGGCGGCCTCGGACGCCTTGCGCAGCGCCTCGACCTGGGCGGTCAGTTCGGCGATGCGGTCCTTTGCGGCGGCACTCTCTCCGGGCCCGAGGTCGGCGGTGGTGACGCGTTGGGCGGCCTGTGCCACTGGCTCGCCGGTCTGGCGCAGGACCAGGGACAGGCGCCCAACCCCTTGCGCGAGCACGACCTTCTGCGCCTCAGCGACGGAGAGCTCCAGGGTGACGGCGCGAGCCACGGTGGGCTTGTCCTGCCGGTCCCCGGCGACCTGATCGATGGCCAGGACCTTGGCGTTCTGAATCAGCACGTCCGCATAGGCGTTGTCCTGGGTTCCACCCTCACCACGGGTCAGGATCAGGTCAACCCGGTCGCCGGGCAGCACGAAGCCGGCAACGCCGCGCACCTCGTCGACGCGCACGGAAACCGCGCGCATGCCCTCGTCGATCTGGGTCGAGAGGGTGGCACGCTGGTTCGGGGCGGTGACTTTTGCCGCCAGTACCGGTTCGTTGCGCTGGAGCGGCGCCAGGGCGAGGCGACGCCCGTCCCGGGTCAGGTCGGCGATGGAGGTGAACGCGCCGTCGAGGACGTCGCCCGCCGGCCAATCGACCTCGCGCAGATTTGCCGAGGTAAGTGCCGTGCCGAACCCAACGGGGGCGGAGGCAACGACCATGCGCCCCTGGACCGGGCGCCGCGCCTGCGGATCGACGTTGAGCAGCAGGCCGCGCGCTAGGAAGGCGGCCAGGGCGCCGAATGTCAGGGCCACCCCGAGGGAAATCGCCGAGGATGCCCTCATGCGCCGCGCTCCTGAACACCCATAAGCCACCCCCGCCCATCTGGCGCGACGTTCCGTGCCGCGCGATGAGGCGCGGTTGCCGGTTTCCGTATGGTGGCGATCACTGGGTCTGTGTGCAATCCGCCGTCGGCGTGGCGATCTTGCAGCTGATCTTCGCGAACTGCGCGTTCAGACTGGTGCCCGTCGCCGTCAGGCCGACGATGGCCACGAGGGCGATCAGCGCGACCAGCAGCGCATACTCGACCATCGCCGCGCCGTCGTCCTCGCGGCAGAAGCGCTTGATGAGATGCTTCATGTGACCTGTTCCCATTTGTCGCCCGGCGCGCGTGTTCCGCTGCCGTGCCGAACCAAGATGGTAAATGATCCCTTAAGGCCGTTCGGGTGTCAATCTGAATGCGTCGCTCGTCAACCATAAAACCTGGAGATAATGCATTCGAACCGATGCATTGCGTTCAATACCTATCGCGATAAGACAATCGTCATGATCCAGGCCAAGGCAATACTTGGACCGAAGGGGATCTTGACCCGGTGGTCATCCCGCCGTGCGGGGAAAAACCCGAATTTGGCTCCGATGCCGTACAGGCCGGTCAGGCAGAGCAGGGCGATCGCGAACAGGAGCGCATTCTCCGGACCGGTCCACAGGCACGCCGCCGCCATCAGCTTCGCATCCCCGGCCCCGACCAGTCCGAGGGAGAAGGCGCCGAACATCAGGACCAAGACGAGGGTCGCGAAGACGCCGTGCCAGAAGGCATCGTGACCGGTGCCCGACAACCCCGCGGCGAGACCGAACAGGCCGACCAAAACCAGGATGGCACTGTTCCGGATGCGAAACCGCCGGGCATCCTCCACCGCGACGAAGACGAGCGTCGCACAGGCCAGTCCGTCGATCAGCGTAACCAGGGGACCGTTCCTGCCAAACCACGCCGCAGAGTAGGCGGAAAAAGGGAGACCGCGCCGAAGCGCGGTCTCCTTCCGGATCTCTCCGTATCACGCCCGCCATCCGTTCGCGCACGGACGGATGGCGGGCCCGGTAGGCTCGACTAGCGAACGGCGCCGTTCAGGCCGTTCGGGAAGAAGCCGCCCGGCTGAGCCGTGCCGCTGGCATAGACGATGGCCAGGACCTGGGCCGGCGTGCGGCTGATGGCGAGTGCGTTGGAATCCGTCGGAACCAGGTCCGGCCGCGCGGAGGTGCCGATGCCGAAGTCGAGGTCGCTCGGGCCGTCGAAGAAGTCACGCAGGTCCGAGATCGCCTGGGCCTGCTGGAACAGACCGCGGCTGGCCAGCACCGTGCGGATGATACCGGCATGGTAGGCTTCGACGGCGAGGATGCCGGCGGTGGCCTCGAGGAACTCGTTGTTGCGGATGAGGGGGGCGGCGCCCTTGTAGGCTGTAACGCCGACATCCTCGAACACGAAGGCGGCCAGGAGGAAGTTGGTCTCGTTGGCGAAGGCGTCGAAGGTGTTGCCGAGACCGGAGAACCGGGCCAGGGCGTTGAAGCTGTCGACGAAGTTGATGGTCGGACGGGCGACGCGCGAGCCACCCAGGATCGCACGCAGGAACCGGACGTGCTTCTCCTCGTCGTCGGCGATCTCGTTGGCGTAACCCTGGATCAGCGGGGTGGCGAAGGTGACCTGACGACCGCCTGTGACGGCGCCGAGGGTGCCGGTGCCGGAGATGTCGGCATCCGCGAGCCCACGACCGAACGCGGCGCGCAGGTAGAACTCAGCCTCGAGGTATTCGAGGTTCAGGGCGAAGTTGAACACCTCCGCCGCGCCGACGGTGGCCGTCTGCGCATTGACCGGGCCACCGGCCGCGCTCAGCAGCGCCGCGCCGGCTGCACCGAGACCGAGTGTCCGCATGAACGCCCGGCGTCCAGCAGTGTAGTCAAAGCCGGCAAAATTGGGCTGGAGATCGGAAGTGTTTTCCATGGTTCTTGTTCGCTCCCTTGTATTGATCGGACGTAATCGATCGCCAGATCGTAGATGAAATGCCGACTTGTTTACAAGCGGCATCCATCGAAATAACTTTTTTGTGATGTAAAAAGGAAAAAATTGTGCGATATCAGGGTGTTGGCAGAATTTCTATACCAGTCTGATCTTGAATGGAGATTGTTCAGAAGGACATTTACGTATGAAGGAGTTGGAAGGTTTCATCGCTGCAGAATCACAAAAGCGTGACTGGTCGTTCTGCGTCGCTGGACGCGATCGAGTCTGTGGATCGGATGGAAGAACGCGTTCGGACTCAACGGCTTGATGCGGCTGTCGTGCTTGCGGAGCTCGTGTGGCTGTGGGGTCCTGCTGGCGGTCGGGATATGACCCGTGTAGATCCGCCATCGGCTCGAATGTTGGGCTGGGCGCCTTGTCGGTCGCCGGTGTACCGACGATTCTTGCCACTGTTCCAACGGACCGGAATTCTATTCTGGGATCAGGAAAATCGCGCATTCAAGCGACGAATGCTTGGGGTCGGTGCAGCTTTCGCGTGCGCCGCCGATGAGCGTCCGAGCACCCCGAAGCAGGGAGGTTTCCTGCCGGTGGATGTGATCGGGTTTCCATGGTCATGAGGTTTTCGAGAGCACGATGAGGCCGATTCAGATCGACACCGCGCGGGACGCGGGGCGGCCATCGACGGTCGCGGCGGCGGTCGGAGCCCGGCTACGTCGGGGGTTGCGGACAAGATCGCGTTCGGACTGGAGGGGGGACGATCTGTGAACGAACCGACGCGATTGCGGGGCGGTGGCACCGTTCGCGCGGCAATCGGTCAGTTGATACGCAGCGTTCTCGCCGCTGTTCGCCCAAGGCGGAAGGCTCGCGACCACGCCGGTCTGCCGACCACGCCGGATGAGCCGGGTCCCTCGGACGAACCGCAAAGGCCGTCGGAGCCAGTCGTCATGACCCTGCGACTGCGTCCGCTCGCCGACATCGTTCGGGACGCCGCGGGTGGTCCCGAGCCGATCACAACGTTGGTGTCCTATCCGCGCGAGACCGTGGCGCTCGCGCCCCTCCGCAGTGGCGCCGAGGCGCTCGGCCGGGTCGCGATCCGGGAGAACGAGCGGCACAGCTTCTGGCAGCAGACCGCGTACCTGTCCCTGCCGACGTCGGCCTACGTCATCGCGAACGCCCTCGTCCACGGATCGGCCGGCCTCATCGGCATCGGCGGCCAGGTGGTGACCGAAACGACGTGGCACACCGAACCGGGCCGGCATCGGTACCGGATGGAAGACGCCGGGCTTCGCATCGAGGCGGATCAGGTCCCGCTCCTGCCCGGCACCCATCTGTGTCTCCTGACGCCCGGGGCCGGCAATTAATGGCACGCGCTCATCGATGGCGTCGCCAGATTGTCGGTCGTTCCCGGGGCTCGGATGGACGCCATCGAGACGATTCTGTTCTCGTCCGATGCCATCGGCCAGGAGGAGTTTCTCGGGCTGGCCGGCCTGCCGCGGTCCGTGGCCCTGCGGCCCGTCCAGCCAGGGGAGACGTTCAGGGTCGAGACCCTCGTTCTCCCGTGGGATCTTCACGGGGTGTTCGATTATCACCCCGTCCTCAATGGCTTCTTCGATACGGTGCTAAGGCACCATACGCTCGACGGACGGAATCGGATCGAGCGGCTCTACATCGATCGACGCGGGTCCCAGCAGCGGAGGCTGCTGAACGAGGACGACGTCGTGACCGCCCTCGAAGCGATGGGCTTCGTGCCGGTCCGGCTCGAGGATCTGACCATCGACCGGCAGGTCGCGCTCTTTCGTCAGGCGGCTATCATCGTTTCACCGCATGGGGCCGGACTGACGAATATCGGCTTCGCATCGCCCGGATGCATCGTCATCGAACTCATGATGGATGCGTACCTGAACTGGTGCTTTCGTCGAATCGCCGCCCTGCGCGGGCTCGACTACGATTGCGCGATCGGCACCGCCCAGCGCTCGTGGGCCGATCTCAATCCGGGCTTCCACGCTCAGGTCTGGGAGATCTCCGTCGCGGATGTCGTCAGGACGGTCGATCGGGCCCTGTCCGAACACGCTTCGAAGATTGCATAGGCGGCGGGGGGCATCGAGGTCCCGCCGCTGAGCGCGTCAGAACTTGCGCATGAGCGCGCTCGGCGCGGGGGTCTCGCCCTTGTCCTGATAGAGCGGCACCGTGGCCCGCAGCCAGCCGCGCGTCTCGAGCCCGGCATAGTTGCGCTGGACCACGTCCCGCGTGACGTAGGCCTGGAGATTGACCGGTCCGAAATTGTATCCCACGAGCCCGCCTACCGCGAACTGGCCCTGCCGCGCATAGGACGGATTGTTCGTCGGCAGATCGGTCGAACCGAACGCAACCGGCCCGATTTCCCACTTGGCGAAGTGCTTCGTGGCCGTGAGGTCGAGGTTGAGGAAGTCGGGATAGAAGGTGCCGGTGGCCGATCGCGTATCGAAGAAAGTCCCGTACAGGACGTTGCCCGTCAGGTTCCAGCCATCGCCGTTGTAGGTGACGGCGAAGCGCTGGTGCAGGACGGGGTTCTGGATGACGATCTTGGTGTCGCTCGGCAGGTACGCGCCGAGCAGGTAGCTGAAGTTGAGGTCGTGTCCGAGCTTCCAGGCCACCTGCGCCGCGAGCAGGGTCTGCCCGAACCCGCTCTGGTAGGCGGCGCCCCGCGTGC
The DNA here is from genome assembly GCF_008039485.1 of Methylobacterium sp. WL69. NCBI lineage: Bacteria > Pseudomonadati > Pseudomonadota > Alphaproteobacteria > Hyphomicrobiales > Methylobacteriaceae > Methylobacterium > Methylobacterium sp. WL69. Next base: position 34,275 of record NZ_VRUZ01000003.1, read on the forward strand.
TCGACGCGGTGATCGGCTGCAGCACGACGAATTGCAGCCGTCCGCCGACCACTTCGGCGGGCGTCGCCCAGAGGAAGGACGGCAGGTTGATGGTCGAGTCGGTGGAGCGCGGGGTGATGTCCCGCGAGCCGAAACTCGATGTGTCGATGAAGTAGAGGCCGATGGGCAGCGGCGCGCCGGGGGGTTGCCCCACGGTCTGTCCGGGCTGCGCCGAGGAGCCCGCCATGACGGGCGTGCCGGCCCACCCCAGGGCGGTGGCGACGGCACCGATATGTGTCGCCCGGAAAAATTGAACTGTCTTCATTCCGCGGTCCAAACCAGCCCGTCCTCGAGGTCGGCTCTCATCGCATGGCGGCCGGGATTATGCGGCTGTCTCGTGCGTGCGGTGCCCATTTGCGGGGCGAGCGTCGCCCTCGGGCAACAATGCGCGCCGCCGTGAAGGTCGGGCTGTGCGAGGGCACCCGGACATCGGGGGCGTGCCCGCCCGAACGCGGCATTAACGTCTCCATGGTACGCGGATCGGCGCTCAGTGTCCCTCGCGAAACGCCCGTCGCGCCGTCGTTCTCGGAGCGAGAACCGACCGTGACCGGGCGTTCTGTGAACCACGGGCGATGCGCTGCGTATCAAATTTCATCCACGGATGCGGCGAAACCGAGCCATGAGGTCAGACGTGCCGTCGGACGTTGCGCGATCCCTCCGAGCGAGCTCACCCTTGGCGGGCTCACCCACGGCTCGACCGCGGCACCCTCGGCTCGTCGCCCTCATCGATGGGGTCCATGGTTTCGCCCTGTTGATCGTCCTGGTCTCGACGGTCGTATCGATCCTGATCTACGACAGGTCCTGGTGGGTCGATGTCATCTTCGACGACGGATATTACTACCTCGGCATCGCGCGCGGATTGGCGGAGCAGGCTCGGAGCTGGTTCCTGCCGCCATTCGAGACCAACGGGTATCAACCGCTTTGGCAGATGATCCTGTGGGCATCGGCGGTCCTGTTCGGCACGTCGGATGGATCGCTCGCCATTCAGGCCTTCGCGATGAACGTCATGGCCGTCGTCCTGTTCTGCGCGGCCTCGCGGGTGTTCTACGGCGTTCTGGCACCGGCTGTCCTGGCGGCGTTCCACTTCACCCTGGTCAGTCTCTATGGGATGGAAACCGCGCTCCTGCCGGTTCTCGTCCTGTGCTACTTCAACACGCGGGACTGGCGCGTTCGCGGTGGTTTGGCCACCCTCATGTTCTTCACCCGCCTCGATGCGCTGGCCCTGATCGTCGCGTACGACTTGGTCAATGGGGTGAGGGACCGACGTCTCAGCGTTCGCCACTACGTCGTCCTGATACCGGCGGCCGCCGCCTACGCCATCCTCAATGTCGCTCTGTTCGGCGTGCCCGTTCCGGTCTCCGGCCTGGTGAAGGCCATCGGCAACGCACGCGGTGAAAATCTCGGCGTCGTGCTGACCTTCGCCGCGAGCCTGAAGTACCCGCTCATCGCCGCGGGGATCGTGGCCCTGTCGGCCGGACTCAATCGAGCGTGGCCGCAAATTCTGTATCGCCGGGAAATGGCGGCGCTGCTGATCGCCTATGCGGTCTCGGCGACCTACTATGGGGTCAACTCGGGATGGGGCGTCTGGGGCTGGTACTTCTGGCCGGCGATGCTCCTGGACTTCTACCTGCTTCTCAACCTCGTCAACGTGCTCGCATCGAGCGTCCGGACGCGCGGGTCGCCGTCGGACTTCCGCGTGCTGCTTCCCCTCGCGGCGTGCCTCGTGCTCGTGCTTCGGCCGGTCCATTTCGCCTGGGATCGCGTCGCCATGGCCTTGGGTCCGACCCACGGCTATACGGATCGCAAGACATCCGGCATCCAGAACATCGCGCTCATCGAAGCGATTCGCAGCCGCGCGTTCCCCGACGAGACTTACTTCGCCATGGGTGATCGCGCCGGCTCGTTCGGGTTCTTTCTCGGACACCGCTACCGCTTCCTGCATACCGAGGGCCTGGTCGGACCGGTCGCCTATTACCAGGCCATGCGCGATGACAGGGGCGGCGACTTCGTCCAGGCTCAACCCATCGATTATCTCGTGACCGATCGGACGGCCTATCTGACCGACGGGGACGTTCTCGGGGTCATCGAACCGGTCCAGGGGATCTCGGCGCATCGGGGGCCGTACATGCTTTGCTTCCCTAAATCGGCGATCGCCCTGCAGCAGACCTATATCGGCGGCCAGCGCTACCTGTTCGATTTCAAGAAGCGCATCCCCTGTCCCGCCTCGCTGGAGCGGCGGTTCATCGAACTGCGTGCCCGCCCGAACGGCGTACGCGATTTCAGCGTCTCCTGGTGACCCGCGCATCAGGGGCTCGCGACGACGGGGAGGTGGAATTGACCGAGGCCGTCATGTCCACCTGATCGCGGGCATTCCGATTCGGGAGACCGACCCGAGATCCTCACTTCGACGCCCGAAACGGACCTCGGACGCCCTGAGCCCCGCCCCGGCGCTCCAAGAGCACCTCACGAAACTCCCCATCACCAGCCGTGCTCGCCCTGGGCACTCCGGTGCCACGGGAGTTTTATGAAAGACCCTACGTCCCAAATGCCGCGGCGATGGCGTGGTAGGCCGCCTTCGGTCGGCAGTCGGCATCGAAGGGGAGCGGCCTTGGCCGGCGCGAACCCTTGGCCTGCTCCTGAAGCCACGTCTGTCCGTCCGTCAGCTCCCAGGTCTGGACGACCTTCACGGCTGGGTTCGTCAGTGCCGGGCGCAGCAGCATGGCATATTTCTCCGCCACCAGCCTGTCGCGGGTCGCCAGATCCGCCGGGAACTCGGTGTCGTTGACGTCGATCTCCGTCAGGTACACGTCGAGTTTTCGATCGGCGATGGACCCGATCAGACCGGAAAAGCCCTTCGGGTCGAATTCGAAGTTCGGGAAGTAATGGCACTCCAGCCCCACGGCATCGAGCCGGATGCCGGAGTGCTGCAGATCGTCGATGAGGCGCATCAGGTGCGCCTGCTGGCGCTCTCCCGAGGTGAAGCTCTTCTTCCACTCCGAGCCGGCCTCGTTGAGGACGAGCTTGACCTTCGGGTCGGCGCGATGCGCGATGGTGAACGCCTGCCGGATGTAGTCGGGTCCGAGCTTCGCGTACCACGGCCCGCCGCGCAGGCCGCCCGGGAGGTTGTCGTCCGGCCACAGCGGCTCGTTCACCACGTCCCAGGAATGGAGGCGCCCGGCATAACGGCCGACGGTCTCTTCGATGTGCCGCTCGAGCCAGTAGGCGGCCTCACGGCGGGTCAGCCGCTCGACCCAGTCCGGCTGCCAGGCGTTCCAGGCGAGCGTGTGTCCCCGCACCGCAAGGCCGGAGCGGGTCGCCAGGTCGATCAGCGCGTCCGCTTCCCAATAATCGACCACCTCCGGCCGTTGCGGCCGCAGGGAGCCGAGCTTCAGCGCCGTATCCGTGGTGACGATACGGGTCTGGTGGCGATAGAGCGCGGCAAGCCGCGGGTCGGTCAGAGCCGTGTGGTCGATGGCGGCGCCAAACAGCACCCCCCGCTTGGCGGCCAGACTCCCGAGCGAGGGAATATCCGCGATCGCCTTGCCGTCGTCGGTGCCGGAGGCCGCGCGCGCGTCCCACGCGAGCGCGCAGGCGCCCGCCAGGAGCCCTCGGCGCGTAAGGTTGTGTACCATGCGCTTCACGGTTGCGTTCTCCGATGCCGGACCGCCGGCGCGGCGCGGTCTGTGTCTGAGAGATAGCGTCGATCCATTGCCATCAGGCTTTCAAAAGGCCCTGGCGGGATGCCTTTTTCGGCTGGGGCTCACCGAATCGTGGACGGACGGGCTCTGCCGCGGTTCTGGAATGGGGACCCCCACGATGCCGGCCCGAACGGCGAGGTCGAATCGGCAAAACGGTCGTCAGCCGGGTTGCAGGCTGGATCGACCTGCGCCCGCCGGCGCGGTTCTGCCCAAGGCTTGGTGGTTGAAATCACGCCGCTTTCGGCTCAGGCGCGAATCGCGCTCGGCCCCCTCCATGCACATGATGATGATGATGAGCAGGAGGAACGCGATGCCTTTGCTCGACAGTCCGGTCGATGAGGCGTTGAGGGCGATGAACATGGCCACGGCCATCAACGACCGCAGGCAGACGAGACGCGCGATATCGATGACAAAAAGCGTCAAGCCGATGAAAATGAGGCTCGCCGCGAAGATGCCGCTGCTCAGGATATAGGCGATCGGAAAACTCTCGATGCCGATCTCCGTCCCCTCGACGTACTGGAGATAGCTGAGCATCGCCGGGTCCGGTCCAATCAGCAGATCACCCCAGCTGAACCCATCGAAGAGCCGGAACATGCGAACGCGGGTTTCGGCGCTGCCAGCGTCATCGATGAATCGATCGATGAATTTCGCAAAATAGGTGGTTTCGGAAAGCTGCAGTCCGATCACGGCCGCCGCCGGTAGACCCAGGCTCGCCCAGACGATCATCTTGATCGGGAATCTGTTCCCGAGAAGGACAAAGACGAACTTCTTCAGGATCCAGAGCGCCATCAAGAGTCCGAGCAGGACCGTTGCCGTGCGTCCACCGAAGGCGGGCAGGGAGAGAAGCTGAAGGCAGAAGAGCGGAAGGGCCAGCGACCAGCGCAGGTTTCCGCGAGGACCCGTGAGGAGGAGAAGCGCATAGATGGCTGCGATGGCGGAATTCTGCAGCGGGTGTCCGAGAAGCGCGGTCGAACGGGCTTCTTCGTAGTTGAGCAACTCGCCGCCCGTGTAGATCGGAATCAGGTGGAATCCGAATACGGATTCCGCGATGCCGAGGACGGCGTTGATCGCCATGACGATATGGATGTACCGGGCATAGCGATTCAGTCGAGCGGGCTCGGTGCGGAAAAGAAGCACCCATGCCACGACGGGTACGACAAGCGTGTCTAGGATGAAGCTGACAGGCCGCGCGACGATCAATGTCACATACAGCGCGTAGTAAAATGTACACAGGATATAGATCAGCGCCAGAGGATGATATTTAATCATCTGAGCTGAAACTGTGGATGGCCCGATCTCTGCTAAAAGGAAGCCGAACGCTACGATCAATATCAAGGTTGCCGGATGGAATTTCTCGAAGGGGAGGCCGCCGGGGTGATCGTAGTGGTAGCCCAAATACGTAAGCAGCATCGCCGAGCAGCAGAATGCCACGAGAACACCGAGCTCGGTCGACAGATTGCGGAAGAACGTCGCGCGACTTGCCGTGGTGACGGGTGCTGCCGGCCATGGAGTCGCCATGGTGGGATCGTCATCGCGAGGGCGCGCTGCGGCAGCTGGAATGTCGGGCGCGCCCATCGAAGTCTCCCCGACACGCCCTGCTCCGACAGCGGCCCCGCCGAGTATGGCGACCAATCGTGAAGGAGCGCTTGCGCCGGGGGCAGCCGGTCGGGCCCGAGGCTCGTTCGAGCCGCTGTGCCCATGTCCACCTCCAGCGGTCAAACGCCCCGGGCGGCCTCGACGCCGACGCGTCGCGGGTCCGTTCCCGCCCGGCGATGCGTCGTCTTACGGGTGCTTGTGGATCGGATCGACCCAGTGGACGGTCTCGGGCCGCTCGACGGGCTCGACATCCGTGATGTTGACCACCACCGCCTCGTTGTCCGAGCGCACCAGCACGCATTGCAGGGGCTCGTCGGGGGAGGCGTTGATCTCCTGGTGCGGCACGAAAGGCGGCACGAAGATGAAGTCGCCGGGGCCGGCCTCGGCGACGTATTCGAGGCGGTCGCCCCAGCGCATGCGGGCGCGGCCGGAGAGGACGAAGATTACGCTCTCCAGGGCGCCGTGATGGTGAACGCCGGTCTTGGCATCGGGCTCGATGGCCACGGTGCCGGCCCAGATCTTCTGCGCGCCGACGCGGGCATGGTTGATGGCCGCCTGCCGGAACATGCCGGGCGTCTGCGCCGTGTTGGCGTCGAGCTTGTCGCCGGGGATCACCCGGATGCCGTCGTGCTTCCAGCGCGCGGCCTCGGCGGCCTCGGCGGGCGCCGCGGGCGCGGCGTGCGGATGAGCGTGGTCGTCATGATCGTGTTCGTGTTCGTGCATCGCCAAAATCCTGGCCTGAAATCTCGCTGGCCGGCCGATCATCGCACGGCGGCGGCCTGGGGGAACCCGGTGTCGAAGATCGCCTCGGCCTTCGGTGCCCGCGCCTTCGGGATCAGCCCGGCGCGCACGTAGAGGTCGATGTTGGCCTGCTCGTCGGCGATCACCGTTTCGTCGATGGGGACGGTGCGGTACTGCGCCCGGCCGAACCAGCGCAGGGGCACGGCCTCGGGCAGGCCGATGAGCTTCGACCACACGGCCGCGTAGGGCGCGGGTTCGGCAAGAGCCCAGGCCCGCGCCCGCGCAAGGCGTTCGCCGAAATCCGCCAGCAGGGCGCGCTTCTCCTTGAGCGCCGCATCGCTCGCCACGGCGAAACTGAGGCCCGGCGTGATGCCGTTGCCGTCACGGACCACGCGGGCGAGACCGGCGAGTTCGGCCGTGGAGGTGTAGGGCTCCCAGGTCGCCCAGGCATCGACGCTGCCCGATGCCAGGGCGATCTTGGCATCGGCGGGCGGAAGGAAGCTCAAGGCGACGCTGTCGGCGGGCAGCCCGGCCTCTTCGAGGGCGGCGAGCACGACCTGATGGCCGATGGAGCCGCGGTTGGTGGCGATGCGCCCGCCCTTGAGGTCGGCGACCGTGCGGAGGGGCGAGTCCTTCGCCACCAGGATGGCGAGGCCGTCCTGGCGGTTGCGGAAGGCGAGGAAGGCCTTCACCGGCACGCCGGCGGCGGCCGCGAAGGTGAAGGGCGCGTCGCCGACGCCGCCGGCATCGATGGCCCCGGCGTTCAGGGCCTCCAGCAGGGGAGCGGCGGCGGGAAACTCGCTCCAGGCGAGGCGGTAGGGCAAGCCGTCGAGGACGCCGGCGGCCTCCATCAGGGCGCGGGCGTTGCCGCGCTGGTTGCCGACCCGGAGAACCTCCTGCGCCCGTGCGGGGACGAGGACGGCGAGGAGGGCGAGGGCCGTGAGGAGCACGCGCATCAGGCGGCCTTCACCGTGGCGGTGCGGCGGGCCAACTCGGCACGGAACGCCGGCAGGAGTTCGCGGCCGTACCGGACCGCATCGTCCAGGGGGTCGAAGCCCCGGATCAGGAAGGTGCGCACGCCGAGGTCGTGATAGTCCAGAAGAGCCTCGGCGACCTGATCCGGGGTGCCGACGAGGGCGGTGGAGTTGCCGGCCGCCCCTGTCTCGGCGGCGATGGCGGTGTAGAGGCGCCGGTCGAGGCGCGATCCGCCCGCGGCCGCGGCGAGGAGGCGGCGGGCGCCCTCGTTCTGCGGTGGTGCGGCGGGGCCGAGCCCCTGGGCCGCCCGCACGGCTTTGGTTCGGGCGAGGATCGCCTCGGCCCGCGCCCAGGCCGCGCCTTCCGTGTCGGCAAGGATCGGCCGGAATGACAGGCTGAAGCGGGGCGTGCGCCCATGGGGCGCCGCGGCGCTGCGCACGCGGGCGATCAGGTCGCGGACCTGGTCCAGCGTCTCGCCCCACAGGGCGTAGGTGTCGGCATGGCGCCCCGCCACGTCGAGGGCGGCGGCCGACGCGCCGCCGAAGAAGACCGGGATGCCGCCCTCTCGCACGGGCTTCACCTCGGAGAAGCCCTGCACGACCTGGTAGAACGTCCCCGCGTAGTCGAACGGCGCCTCGGCGGTCCAGGCGAGGCGGGCGATGTCGAGGAACTCCCGGGTGCGGGCGTAGCGCTCGTCCTTGGTGAGATGGTCGCCGTCGCGGGCCTGATCCCGGTCGTCGCCGCCGCTGATGGCGTGGATCGCGATGCGCCCGCCGGTGAGCTGGTCCAGGGTCGCGAACTGTCGCGCGGCCACCGTGGGGGCGGTGAAGCCCGTGCGGTGGGCGATCATCAGGCCGATCCGCTCCGTCACCGCCGCGATCTCGGAGGCGAGGAGCAGGGGATCGGGGGCCGTGGCGTAGAAGGCGACGAGGATGCGGTCGAAGCCGCCGGCTTCGTGCGCCCGGGCCAGACGATGCAGGTAGTCACGGTCGATGACCGGGCCCGTCGCCGGATGAATCTCCGAGGTGAGGCGGGGGGCGGCAAAGCCGATGAACTCGACGGCGTCCGGCGGGAGAGGGCTCATGCGGGGATTCCTGATTGCGAGAAGTCAGAGGCCGAGGGCGGCCCGGCCGGCGCCGGCGCGCACGGAATCGCCCTGCGGCCAGTGGATGCGCGCGCACAGCACGTCGCGGAGGTGGCGTTCGAGGGGATTGGCGCGGGACAGTCCCGGATTGCCGGCGAGCTCGACGGCGCGCTGGACCAGCGCGATGGCGTTCTCGGTGGCCGTGACCTTGAGGAAGCCCGCCTCCCGTGCGTCGGGTACGGCGCCGGCATCGACCTCCGTCGCGAGACCGGCGATGAGCCGGGCGTTGACGGAGAGCAGGCGCTCGTTCTCGCCGACCCCCTCCTGGAACCGGGCGAGGGAGGCCAGCGGCGCCCCGAGGCTGCCGGGCGTCCGCTCGGTGACGAATCGGACGAGCCAGGCCTGCGCCGCCCGCGCAACCCCGTCGTAGAGGGCGGCGAGAAGCGTGCAGCTCCAGGCCTGCTGCAGGGGATCGGGCGCGCGCCACCCCTCCGGCGTCCGCAGGTCGACGGCGTGGTCCGCCGGGACGGCGACGGCCTCGAACAGGACATCGTGGCTACCGCTCGCCCTCAGGCCGAGGTGGTCCCAGGTCTCGACGATGCGCACGCCCGGCGCGTCCATGGGCACGAGGACGTTGCCGACCCGTGGCGCGGCCTCGTCGGTGCGGACGAAGACCAGCCCGTAGGCCAGAGCCGGAGCGCCGGTGGAGTAGATCTTTCGCCCGTCGATGCGCCAGCCCGTCTGCGTGCGCCGGGCGATAGTCTTGGGCATCCCGCCGCGCGCGGGCGTGCCGAGTTCCGGCTCGACCCGCAGGGCGTTGACGAGGGCGCCGTCCTCCACGGCGGCGCGACCCACCGCCTCGGCCAGCGCCGGGGGCCAGGCGGGGTTCGTGTGGATCAGGCCGTGCTGGAGCAGGTGCATGGCGAGCACGAGGGCGGTGGCCGGATCGCCCTCGGCGATGAGGCGCACGATCCCGGCGGCACGGCCGAGGCCGAGGCCGCCGCCCCCGAGGTGTCGCGGCACGGTCCCGCCGAGGAGGCCGGCCTCGCGCAGGGCGGCGATGTTCTCGTGAGCAAAGCTGCCCGCGCGGTCATGCGCGGCCGCGCGGCCGGCGAAATTGCGGGCCAGCGCGGACACGCTCTCGGTCGGTGTGACGGTGGCGTTCATCCGGGGCGTCGGTCCAGGGAATTCGGGGGTCGACATCCCATGTCGGGCGGGCACGTCGCAGTCGGCGCAGGGTCATTCCGTGCGGCGGGTAAGTCAACGAAACTGAATTCTAAATTCGAAAGATTGAGAGGAAGGATATGCTTCCGATTCTTGCGTGAGCGCAGAACTTTCTCGCGAAACGGTCGAGGCTATCCTTCGCGCGTCTTGTCTGTCTGCCGGAAGCCCTCCGGCATTTCAGAATAAGCTCTTCTCGATCCCCGCGTGGCACCGGGGCGCCCCAGGCCGAGGCGCATTACAGTCGGGGCCGAACGATTCCGCGGTTCTCCGCGATGCTGACTCATCCGCGAGGTCGTGATCCCGGCGGCCTTCCCGCACGCCTTCGTCGGGGTGTTCGTGGGCCTCGGCGGCTCCTTCGCCGTCCTCGTGGCGGCCGAGATGCGCTGCGCAAAATCTGGCCTCGGCTGGTCCCTTCAACGGGCACAGGGCTGGGCCGCCTACGCCAACCGGTACGGGCGCTCATCATGGCGCTCAGGTGCTCGGGGCTGATCACCGCTTCGGGTCGCCTGCGCCGCGAGGTGCTGGAGATCCTGGGCCATACGGCCTGACCCCGCACACCGGACCGGCGCGGGCCGGGCCCGCTGCCGGTCCCGGGCTCGATCTGCTATCCACCTGGCATCGGCCGCCGCCCCTCTCTCCAATGGACGGGCGGCGTCGCCACGTCCCGTCGCCAAGGCCCGCCATGCCCCTCTCCCACAGGCCCCTCTCCCCCATGCACCGTTCCATCAAGACCGCTCTGGCCCTTGCGGCCTTCCTCCTCGGCAGCGTGCCGAGCGCCGAGGCGGCCGAGAAGATCCTCCGCATCGGCTACCAGCGTTCCTCGACCCTCGTCGCCCTCCTGCGCCAGGATGCCGGCCTGGAGAATGCCCTCAAGCCTTCGGGCGTGACCGTGTCCTGGCACGAGTTCACCAGTGGCCTTCCCATCATGGAGGCGCTCAACGCCGGCCAGATCGACGTCTCGGCGGATGTCGCCGACACGGTCCCGATCTTCGCCCAGGCGGCGGGGGCCAAGATCAGCTACATCGCCCAGGAGGCGCCCTCGCCGGAAGCCCAGGCAATCCTGGTGCCGGGCGATTCACTCCTGAAATCGGTGGCCGACCTGAAGGGCAAGCGGGTCGCCGTGACCAAGGGCGCGGGCAGCCACTACCTGCTGCTGGCGGCCCTCGCCGAGGGCGGCCTGTCGTTCAAGGCCATCACCCCCGCCTACCTCACGCCCGCGGATGGCCGTGCGGCGCTGGCGAGCGGCGGCGTCGAGGCCTGGGTGGCGTGGGACCCGTTCCTATCGGCGGCCCGCCAGCAATCGGGCGCGCGGGTCCTGCGCGACGGCGCCGGGCTTTCCCTCTACACGCGCTACTACCTCGCCTCCGACGCGTATGTGGCCCAGCAGCCGGACGTGCTGGCCGTGCTGTTCGCCAAGCTCGCCGAGACGGGCACCTGGGTGAAGGCCGAGCCGGAGGCCGCCGCCGCCCGCCTGGCCCCCCTCTGGAAAATCGAGGCGGACGTGATCGTGCGGGCGAACGCGCGCCGCAGCTACCGGGTCGAGGCGGTCACGCGGGAGGGCCTGGGCGAGCAGCAGAAGATTGCCGACGCGTTCCGGGCCGAAGGCCTGCTGCCGCGCGCCGTCGATACTTCGGCCCTCGGCCTCTGGCAGCCGCCGAACCGGTAGGGCAGATGGCGCCCCGGGTGGTGAGGCGGTCGTCCTTTGGATGGTCCGGTCTCCGGTCGGACCGGGCCGGCTACTTCGCCGAGGCGGTGTCGCGGACGAATTGAAGGCAGCGGAGGCGGTCCTCCGGGTCCCGGATGCGGATAAAGGCTTCGATCAGGTCGGCGCATTGCTGGCTCACGACGAGTTCGCTCGGCCGCGAACCGTCGCGGGCAGATTCGACCGCGCCCGACGGGGCGGGCTGCCCGCACAATTGCGTGGCGGTAATCCCGAGTTGCTCCGCGATCTCGTCGAGGAGCTGCCGCCTGCGCTGGAGCCGGTCATGGGCGCCCTGCCGATCCGCATCGGGGTCTGCCGGTGAGGATCGTTCATCCTCGCGTGTCAACTTGCGACCCATCGCAGGCCTCCGCAGTGGATCGACAGCCGCTCGTACCAGGGAAACATCAGTTCCAATCACCGTACGATCTCATGCAGACATGTACAATGTATTATGCCAATCGGGCACATGACCCGGACGGCAGTGAGCGCTGTTCGGTGACTTCTTAATCCGATACCTATCAAATGACGTTCATTCGGATGGGTTTTGGGGGGCCAAATGGGGCAACGCGTGTCACCGGCAGCGGCGGCTGCTCAAGTCCTGTTGCAGGACGCCATCGATGCTTCCGATGTGATCGGCCGATGGGAGTATGACGTGCCCAATGACCGGGTCTACGCGGATACGCTCGCGGCCCTGGTGTTCAACCTCGACCCCATGGTGGCGGAGATGGGCGCCCCCTTGAGCGCGTTCCTGGAGGGCATTCATCCCGAGGATCGCGAGCGGGCCGCCCGTACCATCGCCCAAAGTGCGGAGGACGGCCTCTCTTGCGTTCTGGAGTACCGGGTGTGTTCCGCCGACGGTGTGATCCGCTGGGTCCTGGATCGCGGCCGCATCGATCACGATCGCGCGGGACGTCCGACCCGCGGCAACGGCATTCTCATCGACATCACCCAGATGAAGCGCGATGAAGCCGCCTGCATTCACACAGCGACCTCGGTTTCAAACACCCCGTTGGAACGCGCGGCCGAGCACTGCCTCGCCGTCCGCCAAGCCATCTACGAGCTCCCGCCATCGGTGCTCCATCAGATGAGCGACATGCTCCTCCTGGAGATCGGACGGAGGCTCTCGGGGATCGCCGCCCTCGAACGTCCGGGCGTCACGAACTGATCCCGGTCCGGTGAGAGTTCACCGGACCGGATTGGCCTCGAGGGGCCGTGCACCGCCTCCGCTTCGAAGCGGGGGCCGTCAACGGGGGGGCACGTCGGGGAGGTTCTCCTTACGCCGCCCGCACGGTGGCGAGGAACCCGTCGACTTCCCCGCGCAGGGCCGAGGCCTGGCGGGCGAGGTCGCTGGCGGCGGTGAGGACCTGATCCGAGCCCGCGCGGGCGGAGTCCGCAGCTGCGCTGACGCCGGCGATGTGGGTCGAGACCTGGCGGGTGCCCTCCGAGGTGTGGATGGTGGTGCGGGCGATCTCCCGGGTGGCGGCGTCCTGCTGCTGGACCGCCGCGGCGATGTCCTGCGACAGGATGCTGAGGCGGTGGATCACCCCGGCGATGCCGCCGATGGTCTCCACCGAGGCCGCCGTGGACGTGGTGATCTCGGCGACCTTGGCGGCGATCTCGTCGGTCGCCCGTGTGGTCTGGTTGGCGAGCTCCTTCACCTCCGCCGCGACCACGGCGAAGCCGCGGCCCGCCTCGCCGGCGCGGGCCGCCTCGATGGTGGCGTTGAGGGCGAGCAGGTTGGTCTGGCCGGCGATGCTGGAGATGAGGCCGACGATCTCGCCGATGCTGCCCGCCGCCGCCGCGAGGCGGCGCACGTCCTCGCTCATGCGGGCGGTGTCGCGCTCGGCCTGGGCCGCCACCGTGGCGGAGGTCTCGACCCGCGAACCGATCTCGCGCACGGAGGCGCTGAGTTCCTCCGTCGCCGCCGCCACCGTATCGGCGCTGAGCGCCGCGGTCTGCGAGGTGCTGGCCACGGCGCCGCTCAGGCGGGACGTGTCGCTGGCGGCCTGCGACAGGGCGTAGGCCGCGGCCTCGAGCTGGGTCGAGGCCGCCGACACCGCCTCGACGATGCCGCCGGCCCGGGCCTCGAACCCGTCCGCGAGGGCGAGCATCGCGTCGCGCCGCTCGGCCGCCGTGCTCGCGGTGAACCGCTCGGTCTCGGCCCGGATGCGCTGGCCCTCGGCCAGGCTGTCGCGGAACTCGGCCGCCGCCGCCGCGATGGCCCGGACCTCGCGGGGCCCCCCGACGGGGAGCGGGCCGGATGCCGCTCCGCGTCCGATGGCCGTGAGGGCGTCGGCGATCCGGCTCAGCGGCCGGGCGATGGCGGTGCCGAAGCCGAAGGCGACGAGGCAGGACAGGGCGAGGGTCGCGAGGCTGGCGCCGAGCCACAGGGTCGCGCCGCGTTCCGCGTCGGACCGCGCCGCGGCCGCGGCCGCGGCGAGGTCGCCGGTCAGGCGATCCTCGATGCCCTTCAGGGCGTCGATGCGCTGGGTCGCGGCGGTGAACCAGGCCGGCGCGTCGGTGAAGCCCAAAGGCTGGCCGGGGATCGTCGCCAGCACGAGGCCGCGCAAGCGCTCGACCTCGCGGGCCGCCGGGCTCGCCGCCGCGGCGTCGAGGAGCGCCGCCTGGGCCGGGTCGGCCGCGAGGCGGAACAGGGATTCGTAGGTCGCCTGGCCGGCGCCGAGGGCCAGCAGGCGGGAGAAGCCCGGCAGATCGACCTGGCCCGCACCGATGATGCCGGCCCCGGTGGCCCGCTCCTGGCCTGCGAGCTCCTTCAGGGACAGGAACGACGCGTAGGTCGCGACCCGGGTGCTCAGGGCGGCGTCGGCGGCGACCTGCGACATCTCCCGCACGAGGTCGAGGGCCCTGGCGATCATGTCCGAATAGGTGGCGAGGTTCTGGGCGGGCGTCGGCGCGAGGCCGTCCACGGCCCGGCGATGGGCGCCGAGGCCGTCGAGGGCGGCGGTGAGGGCCGCGCCGCGACCGGCGAGGCTGCCGCCGGCCGAGGCCGGCTCCATCGCCGCATAGGTCTCCATCAGGCGGGCCCGGCTCGCATCCGTGCGGGTGCGCTGGGCGTCGAGTTCCGTCCGGAACCGGGTGCCCTTCGAGGCGAGGAACAGGCTGGAGGCGCCGCGTTCGCGCTGGGCCTCGTGGACGAATCCGCCGACTTGGCCGGCGAGTCCGAGGAGGTTTTCCACCGCGACCATGTGGGCGCGCTCGGTCATCCGCCCGGAAATCGCCAGGCCCGCCACGACCGCGAAGGCGAGGCACGGTGCCAGGGCGACGAGGAGGATGCGACCGCGGAGGGATTGGAAGAAACTGGCGAGCATCGAGAAGAGCTTTCCTGGAACGTCAGGTTTCCTTAGTCATGGAGATCCGTAAACGTGGTCTTTCCCAGCGAATGCATGCCTGGTTTTTCCGCACCGATGATGATTTCATGGGCGGATCTGTTGCGTGATCGGGACGACCTGCACGACAACGCAGGATCGGATGGCGATCCGCGTGGTGGTATCTTCCCGGACGGCGTGGCGACCGCCGGTGCGACCGGGATATCTGTTCTCCCGTGCATCGCTGTCGTGCGGCGCCCGCTCGCTCTTCCGCGGCGCGTCGGCGGCGCGTCGGGACGGCTCGCCCGTCGGGACGGACCGGACCGCGGCGGAAAACCTCGGACCGCCGGAGGCACGACGGACCGGCGCGACGGCCCTCGCGCCGGGCGACGGCGTCGTCCCGCGCACCCATTGCGCCGGCGATTCGCCGGAACAGCACCGCACGCCCTTGTCTGGGGTGGTCCAAGGCCCAATGTCGGAAGATCACGAAAAAGGGTCTGACACGCACGCGATGACGGAAACCATGACGCCCGGCGAAGCCCGGCTCCAGGCGATGGCGGCCCCCGAAGGCGACATCGCGGCCGCGACCCACACCCTCGTGGTCGGGCCGTATCTCGGCCGGGTGGCCCAGCGCAGCGCCGGGGGTGTCCACAGCGCCGAGATCCTGCGCTCCAACGAGGCGCGCCTCGACGAGGCTTCGGGCCTCGCCGCCGCCATCGAGCTCGACGTGGTCGAGGCGATCTTCGCCCCGGTGCAGCGCATCCGGCCCTCGACCTATCTCGGCAAGGGTCGGGTCGAGGAACTCTCCGGCGTGATCAAGGCGCGCGAGATCGGCCTTGTGGTGATGGACTGCGCCCTCTCGCCGGTGCAGCAGCGCAACCTCGAGAAGGAGTTCGGCTGCAAGGTCATCGACCGCACCGGCCTCATCCTCGAGATCTTCGGGCGGCGCGCCTCGACCCGCGAGGGCACGCTCCAGGTCGAGCACGCGCACCTGGCCTACCAGCGCAGCCGCCTCGTGCGGTCCTGGACCCATCTCGAGCGCCAGCGCGGCGGCTTCGGCTTCCTCGGCGGCCCCGGCGAGACCCAGATCGAGGCCGACCGGCGCATGATCCAGGAGCGGATGACGAAGATCGAGCGCGAGCTCGACGGCGTCACCCGCACGCGCGGCCTGCACCGGCAGGGCCGGGCCCGGGTGCCCTACCCCATCGTGGCACTGGTCGGCTACACCAATGCCGGCAAGTCGACGCTGTTCAACGCCCTGACCAAGGCCCAGGTGATGGCGCAGGACATGCTGTTCGCCACCCTCGACCCGACGGCGCGGGCGACCAAGCTGCCCCACGGCGAGACCGTGATCCTCTCGGACACCGTGGGCTTTATCTCCGAACTGCCGACCTCCCTCATCGCGGCCTTCCGGGCCACGTTGGAGGACGTCATCGAGGCCGACATCCTGCTCCACGTCCGCGACGTCTCGCACGGCGACAGCGAGGCCCAGGCCGAGGATGTCGGCGCGGTCCTGCGCGAACTCGGCATCGAGACCTCCGCCACCCGGATCATCGAGGTCTGGAACAAGGCCGACCTCCTCGACGCGGACGAGCGCACCCGCCTGCTCAACCTCAGCGCCCAGGGGCGCACGGACCGGGACAGCGACGCGCCGGTCCTCGTCTCGGCCCTCACCGGCGAGGGCCTCACGGCACTGATTTGCCGGATCGAGGCCCGCATCGCCCGCCAGCGCTCGACCTTCGCGGTGGTGCTGCCGCCGGAGGACGGGGCGTCCCTGCACTGGCTCTACGAGAACGGTGAGGTTTTGGACCGGCGCGAAGAAGAGGGCGGCACCATGCACCTCGCCTTCCGCATCGCCCCCGAGAAGGAGCCGCGCTTCCTCAACCGCTTCGCGGGCGCGCGCCGGCTGAACCGGGTCGGATAGGCGGACCGAGGAAGCGGGGGGCAGGCCCCTCTCCGCAACGACGGGACACCGTCCGGTTCCCGGTACAACAAAAAAGCCGTCCCTCCCGAAGGAGGAACGGCTTTTTGCGTTCCGAGGCCCGCGGACCCGGAGGTCCGCGGAAACCGGATCAGTACTTGCGCATGATCGCCGAAGGTGCAGCTGCGACCGGAGTGGGCGAGTACAGCGGCACGATCAGGCGGCCCGAAATCTCGGTGCTGTCGAAGCTGACAGCACTTTTGGCAACCGTGCGAGCAACGTAGACCTGGGCAGTGGCGACACCGAAGTCGTAGCCGATGAGACCACCGAGCAGGAATCTGCCCCGATCATTGAAGGCGACACTGCGGGCGCTGGTGTCGAAGTTCACGGTGCCGTAGCCGATGGCGCCGATCTCGAACTTGCCGAACTTCTTGGTCGCGGTCAGGTCGAGGTTGAGAGAGTCGGAGATGACGAACGGCCCGCGGGTGCCGAAGAAGTTATTGCCGCCGAACCGGCCCGGCGAGTCATAGAAGTTGCCGGTCAAGTTAGCAGTGAGGTTGTAGCCGTCGCCGGTGTAGCTAGCGGCGATGCCGGCGCGGTAGGTGTTCGAAGCAAGCTGCGGCAGCACCGGACCACCGGCAAGGCCGCCGGCATTGCTCTGAAGCAAGCCGCGGTCGCCGTTAAGGTCGTTGAGGTAGACACCGCCGAGCAAGCTGACGCCGAAGTTGTTGCCGAGATCGAAGGCCCAGATGCCGCCGACGAAGGTACCCACGCTAATCGAGATGTCACGGACGCCAGCTGCGCTATTCCGGTTCTTCCCGAAGACGAACACGGTGGGGGGAGCGACGAGGAGCTCGACGCGGCCGCCGAACGGCACGAACGGGGTCGACCAGACCAGCACGGGGACGTTGATGCCGACGTCGACCGGTGCCGGATTATCGCGCATCTGGTAGACGAAGGTGTTGAGGGCGTAGATGCCCTCGGGCAGCGGGGCGCCGGTGGCGAGGCCGACCTGCTCACCGGGAACCGTGGTCGTCTGGGCGAAGGCGGCGGTGGCGGACATGCCGACCGAAAGCGCCACCGCTCCGGCGGCGAGCCAGTTCTTCATCATGTGTCTGTCCTTCCCAAGGATTTCAGCCGGGCGCCGCGTAGCCTTCCGCACCATTCTGCCGGTCCGCCGCTTTTCGAGCGGCGTGTTCCCGTTGGTTTGGAAGGCCCCCCTTGCGGCCCGAATTCGTGTCTCAACGAGGGGAACTATTCTACAGCTCGGCCCGGAAGAACAGCGCATTGCACTGAAACGGGGCAGTTCCAAACTGACCGTTGCGTAAAAGCCGCATTTCGGCCGCGGTGCAACACCGGGGTTCGTTAACCTTTGCGGCGCGGCGCCGGACGCCCCGGGTCATCGAACCGGAACGATATCGCTGACGGCGTAAGCGTTTGCCGCGACCGCAGGGTTCGGGAGAAAGCGGAAATCCGCCCTCGGCGATTGCGCAAACGTTAACCTTCTGCCCGCCGGGCCTCGGGTCGGTCCCGCGGCGCGGGACGGACGTTGGCCGCCGAAAGGCCTTGCGCACCCTGCGAATCATCGCCCGGCGCCGCCGGCCCCACCCCGAATCAGTCCGGGAAGCGTGTCCTTGGCGATGAGCCGGCGGTTCGGTCGTCGCGACGGTGTCCTAACCGGCGGCCTTGCGGCCCTTCGGAACGACGACGGGCGCGGGCGGCCGGCGGGCGAGCACGTCGCGCAGGAAGCGGCCGGTATGGCTCTTCTTCGACAGGGCGATCTGCTCGGGCGTGCCCTCGGCCACCACCATGCCGCCGCCGTCGCCGCCCTCCGGCCCCATGTCGATGACCCAGTCGGCGGTCTTGATGACCTCGAGGTTGTGCTCGATCACCACCACGGTGTTGCCCTGGTCGACGAGCTCGTGGAGCACCTCCATGAGCTTGGCGACGTCGTGGAAGTGCAGGCCCGTGGTCGGCTCGTCGAGGATGTAGAGGGTGCGGCCGGTGGCGCGCTTCGACAGCTCCTTCGACAGCTTCACCCGCTGGGCCTCGCCGCCCGAGAGCGTGGTGGCCTGCTGGCCGACCTTGACGTAGCCGAGGCCGACGCGGGCCAGGGTCTCCATCTTCTCCCGGATGGTCGGCACCGCCTTGAACAGGTCGGCGGCCTCCTCCACGGTCATGTCGAGGACGTCGGCGATGGAGCGGTCGCGGTACTTCACCTCCAGGGTCTCGCGGTCGTAGCGGCGGCCCTTGCACACGTCGCAGGTGACGTAGACGTCGGGCAGGAAGTGCATCTCGATCTTGATGACGCCGTCGCCCGAGCAGGCCTCGCAGCGCCCGCCCTTGACGTTGAACGAGAACCGCCCGGCCTGGTAGCCCCGGGCCTTGGCCTCGGGCAGGCCGGCGAACCAGTCGCGGATCGGCGTGAAGGCCCCGGTATAGGTGGCGGGATTCGAGCGCGGGGTGCGGCCGATGGGCGACTGGTCGATGTCGATGACCTTGTCGAGGTGCTCCAGGCCGTCGAGGCGCTCGAACGGGGCCGGGTGCTCCAGGGCGCCGTTGAGGGTCTTGGCCACGGACTTGTAGAGGGTGTCGATGATGAGGGTGGACTTGCCGCCGCCCGAGACGCCCGAGACGCACGTGAAGGTGCCGAGGGGAATCTCCACCGAGACGTTCTTGAGGTTGTTGCCGCGGGCGCCCACGAGGCTGAGCTTGCCCTTCTTCGGCTTGCGCCGGGCGGTGGGCACCCGCACGCTCATCTCGCCGGTGAGGTACTTGGCGGTGAGGGAGGCGGGGTTCTTCAGCACCTCCGCGGGCGTGCCCTGGGCGATGATCCGGCCGCCGTGGATACCGGCGCCGGGGCCGACGTCGACGACGTAGTCGGCCTGCAGGATCGCGTCCTCGTCGTGCTCGACGACGATGACCGAGTTGCCGAGGTCGCGCAGGCGCTTGAGGGTGCCGAGCAGGCGCTCGTTGTCGCGCTGGTGCAGGCCGATGGAGGGCTCGTCGAGGACGTAGAGCACGCCGGTGAGTCCCGAGCCGATCTGCGAGGCCAGCCGGATGCGCTGGCTCTCGCCGCCGGACAGGGAGCCGGAGCCCCGCGCCAGGGTGAGGTAGTCCAAGCCGACATCGACCAGGAAGGTGAGCCGGTCGCGGATCTCCTTGAGGATGCGGAACGCGATCTCGTTCTGCTTGTCCGTGAGCTTCTCGGGGAGCTCCGAGAACCAGCGATGGGCCTCGCGCACGGACAAACCCGTGATCTCGCCGACATCCTGCATGGCGATCTTCACGCAGAGCGCCTCGAGCTTGAGGCGCTTGCCGTCGCAGGTGGCGCAGGGCGTGGCACTCATGAACCGCGCGATCTCCTCGCGCGACGTGTCGCTCTCGGTCTCCTTGTAGCGGCGCTCCAGGTTGGGGATCACGCCCTCGAACGGCTTGTTCACCTCGTAGGCGCGCAGGCCGTCGTTGTAGGCGAAGCGGATCGAATCCCGCTCCGAACCGTAGAGGATTACCTTGTGCGCCGAGGCCGGCAGATCGCTCCAGGCGACGCCCGTCTTGAAGCCGTAATGCCTGGCGAGGGCGTCGAGGGTCTGGCCGTAATACGGCGAGGTCGATTTCGCCCAGGGGCCGACGGCGCCGCGCTTGAGGCTGAGCTTGGGGTCCGAGATCACGAGTTCGGGGTCGATGCGCATCTCGTGGCCGATGCCGCCGCAGGTCGGGCAGGCGCCGAACGGGTTGTTGAACGAGAACAGGCGCGGCTCGATCTCCGCGATGGTGAAGCCCGAGACCGGGCAGGCGAAGCGCGACGAGAACGTGATCTTTTCACGCGCCGGCTCGCCCTCGGGGGTGTCGGCGAACTCGATGAGGGCGATGCCGTCGGCGAGCTCCAGGGCGGTCTCGAACGAATCGGCCAGCCGGGCGGCGATGTCGGCCCGCACGACGATGCGGTCCACCACCACGTCGATGTCGTGCTTCACCTTCTTGTCGAGGACCGGCACGTCGTCGATGGCGCAGTACTCGCCGTCGACGCGCAGGCGCTGAAACCCTTTCTTCTGGAACTCGGCGATTTCCTTGCGGTACTCGCCCTTGCGGCCGCGCACCACGGGCGCGAGCAGGTAGAGCCGGCTCTTCTCCGGCAGGGCCAGGACCCGGTCGACCATCTGGCTCACGGTCTGGCTCTCGATGGGCAGGCCCGTCGCCGGCGAGTACGGGATGCCGACCCGCGCCCACAGCAGGCGCATGTAGTCGTAGATCTCCGTCACCGTGCCGACGGTGGAGCGCGGATTCTTCGAGGTGGTCTTCTGCTCGATGGAGATGGCCGGCGAGAGCCCGTCGATCTGGTCAACGTCGGGCTTCGACATCATCTCGAGGAACTGGCGGGCATAGGCCGAGAGCGATTCGACGTAGCGGCGCTGGCCTTCCGCGTAGATGGTGTCGAAGGCGAGCGACGACTTGCCCGAGCCCGAGAGGCCGGTGAACACCACGAGGCGGTCGCGCGGGATCGTCAGGTCGACGTTCTTGAGGTTGTGCTCGCGGGCGCCGCGCACGGAGATGACCCGCGCGTCCCGGGCCCCGTCGAACAGCTTCTCGATATCAGCCTCGATCTTGTCCGACTGCGCTTGCTTCTCGACACGCGCTTGCCGGGCGGAGGCTTTGGCTTTGGCCATGGGGTCTCTTCGAAGTCGGGTCGCCGCGGGCGTCATGCGTCCGAGGGGGAACGGTACCCAAGGAACGGCACCCAAGGAACGGTAAGCCCGGAACAGAACGCATGTCGGGCGCCGGGGCCCCGTGGGCAAGGTGCGGCGCTCGGTCTCCCGAAGGGATGTGCAGGTTTCGCGGCGACCCGGACCGGCCCCCGGAGGGGGACGTGCGTCCCGGTTCAGGCGATGGCCTTCTCCGGCGCGGTCTCGTCCGGCTCGAACAGCTGTACGGGATGGCCCGGCATGATGGTCGAGATGGCGTGCTTGTAAACGAGCTGCGAATGGCCGTCCCGACGCAGGAGCACGCAGAAATTATCGAACCAGGTGACGACGCCCTGAAGCTTGACGCCGTTGACGAGGAAGATGGTGAGCGGGATCTTGTTCTTGCGAACGTGGTTCAGGAACGTGTCCTGCAGATTCTGAGCGCGTTCGCCCGCCATTGTTCTTATCCTTGCTCAAACTGCCGCCCGCCGCACATGACGGGTTCTCATCAGTTGGGTGCGCGTTGTACGGGACCGCACGATTTGACATCGGCGCGGTCCGGAATACGCGTAACCCATTACACGTGCATCGGCGCTGCGATGCAAGTCCATCTCCACACGTCCCGCCGTCGTCCGGAGCTCAGGGGCCGATGCCGAGGGACTTGAGTTTCCGGTGCAGGGCCGAGCGCTCCATGCCGATGAACTCGGCCGTGCGGGAGATGTTGCCCGAGAACCGGGCGATCTGCGCCACGAGGTACTCGCGCTCGAAGATCTCGCGGGCCTCGCGCAGGGCGAGACTCATGAGCTTCTCGCCGCCCGACCCGTTGGGCGTCGTCGGCACCAGGGCGCCGATCTCCGTCGGCAGCATCTCGGAGGTGACCTCCTGCTCCGGGTCCGTGTGGGTGAGGATCATCAGCCGCTCGACGTTGTTGCGCAGCTGGCGGACGTTGCCGGGCCAGTCGTGCGACTGCAGCACCGCCATGGCGTCGTCGGCGATGCGCCGGCGCGGCAGGCCGGTGGCGCCCGAGATCTGCTCCATGAAGAACGCGATCAGCTCGGGCACGTCCTCGCGGCGCTCGGACAGGGCCGGCACCCGGATCGGCACCACGGACAGGCGGTGGAACAGGTCCTCGCGGAAACGGCCGGCGGCGATCTCCTCGGCGAGGTCGCGCGACGACGACGAGATGATGCGGACATCGACGTGGACCCGGGTGGTGCCGCCGACGCGCTGGAAGTTCTGGTCGACCAGGACCCGCAGGATGCGGTTCTGGGTCTCGCGCGGCATGTCGGCGACCTCGTCGATGTAGAGGGAGCCGCCATGGGCCTCCTCCAGGGCGCCGACCCGGCGCACCCGCCCCTCCCCCGCCTCGACGCCGAACAGCTCGGCCTCCATGGTGTCGGGGGTGATGGTGGCGGCGTTGATGACGACGAACGGACCGTTGGCCCGGGTCGAGGTGGCGTGCAGGGTGCGGGCCGAGAGCTCCTTGCCGGAGCCGGGGGCGCCCAGAATCATCACCCGGGCGTTGGTGGGGGCCACGCGCTCCACGGTCTGGCGCAGCTGGTTGCACACCACCGACGCGCCGACGAGGCGGCTCGCCTGCCCCGAGCGGGTCTTGAGGTCGCGGACCTCGCGCTTGAGGCGGGAGGCCTCCAGGGCGCGCTCGGCCACGAGGATGAGCCGGTCGGCCTTGAACGGCTTCTCGATGAAGTCGTAGGCGCCCGCCTTGATGGCCGCCACCGCCGTCTCGATGTTGCCGTGGCCCGAAATCATCACCACGGGCAGGTCCGGGTGGCCGGCCTTGATCTGGTCCAGCACCTGCAGCCCGTCGAGGCGCGAGCCCTGGAGCCAGATGTCGAGGAAGACGAGGTGGGGCCGGCGCGACTCGATGGCGGCCAGGGCCTCGTCGGAGCCGCCGGCCGTGCGGGTGCGGTGGCCCTCGTCGTCGAGGATGCCGGCGACGAGGTCGCGGATGTCGGCCTCGTCGTCGACGATCAGGATATCGGCGCTCATGACTGCATCTCCGCGATTGGGGGGGCCGTCCGCGCGGCGCCCTTCTCATCCTGCGCGGAGGGTTTGCCCTCCGGCGTCGTGTGCCCCGGGGGGGCTTTCTCCTGTGGAACTTGCGGCACGCGCATCCGCACGCGTCCGCCCCGTCCCTCGGGGTTGTCGTTCAGCTCGATCCCGCCACCGTGCTCTTCGAGCACCTTGCTGACGATGGCGAGGCCGAGACCCGTCCCGCCCTCGCGGGTGGTCATATAGGGC
Organism: Methylobacterium sp. WL69; assembly: GCF_008039485.1. NCBI lineage: Bacteria > Pseudomonadati > Pseudomonadota > Alphaproteobacteria > Hyphomicrobiales > Methylobacteriaceae > Methylobacterium > Methylobacterium sp. WL69. The sequence continues at coordinate 57,525 of NZ_VRUZ01000003.1, forward strand.
TCGAGCAGGCGCTGGCGCCCCTCGGCGGGAAATCCCTTGCCGTTGTCCGTGACTTCGATGACGGCGAAGCCCTCCTCCAGGACGAGACGCACGTCGACCCTACCCTTTCCGAGCTCGGCTTCCGGCACCGCCTGCACCGCCTCGACGGCGTTCTTGAGGATGTTGGTGATGGCCTGGGACAGCAGGCGGATGTCGAAGGCGGCAAACACCTTGTCCTCGCCGGCCTCCGCAAAGGTGAAGTCCATGTCCGGGTGCGCCACCCGCATCATGAACAGGTTCTGCCGCGTGATCTCGCTGAGATCGTTCTGGGCGATGGCGGGTTTCGGCATCCGGGCGAAGGACGAGAACTCGTCGACCATGCGCTTGATCTCGTCGACCTGGCGGATGATCGTCGCCGTGCACTGGTCGAACACGTCCTTGTCCGCGACGATCACTTTTCCGTATTTGCGCCGGATGCGCTCGGCCGAGAGCTGGATCGGCGTGAGCGGGTTCTTGATCTCGTGGGCGATGCGGCGGGCGACATCGGCCCAGGCCGAGGTGCGCTGCGCCGAGACGAGGTCGGTGATGTCGTCGAGGGTCACCACGAAGCCGCGGGCGCCGCCTTGGGCCTGCTCGCTCGTGACCCGGACCGTGACCGTGCGCTCGCGGCCGTCGCGGGTGAGCTGGATCTGCTGCTGCAGGGCGCGCTGGCGCCCCTCGCCGCCCTCGGGGAACAGGGGTGCCAGCTCGGGCACCGCCTGGATCAGGGGCTGGCCGACGATGGCGTCCGCCGTCAGCCCGAGGGTGCGCTCCACGGACGGGTTGGCGATGGTGACGCGCCCGCCCGCATCGACCCCGATGACGCCGGGCGAGACGCCCGACAGCACCGCCTCGGTGAAGCGCCGGCGCCGGTCGATGAGGTCGCTCGCCGCCGTCAGGCCGTCGTGCTGGCGCCGCAGCTCCTGGGTCATCTTGTTGAAGCTCTCGGACAGGTGCGCGAGGTCGCCGTCGCTCTTCCGGGCCGGAACCTGGGCGTAGAAATTGCCCGACGCGACCTGATCGGCGGCGTTGATGAGCCGGCGGATGGGGGCCACGAAGCGGTTGGCGAAGTTCAGCCCGAACCACACCGCCGAGAGCAGGGCGATGAGGGCGATGAGCACGAAGACCGAGGCGAAGCTGATCTGGATCGAGCGCTTGAGGGAATCGTAGGTGAGGTACTCGGCCGCCGCCGCCCGCGACACGCCGGGGAACTCGATGGCGAGCTGGCTCACCTCGCGCTGGACCAGGAGCACGGCGCCGTCATAGGCGGTCATCCGGAACAGGGCGGCGAAGATCCGGCCCTCGCTCGGCACGAGGCAGATGGGATCGGTGGATTTGGCCGCGTCCTCGAAGGCGGCGGCCGAGGGCAGGCGCCGGTCCTTCAGGGCCTCGATCTGGGCACGGGCCACCACGGTGTCGGGGCCGCGCATGATCTCGGCGACGGGCAGGCCCAGGGCCGTGGCCCGGGTGGTGAGGAAGCTCTCGAACCATTGCCGGTTCACGTCGAAGTTCGGCCGCGCCCGGGTGAGGTCGTCGGCGAGGATCCGGATCTCGCGGGCGAGGCTCTGGCACTGGTTCTCCTGATAGGCGTCGGCGACCTCGACGGATTTCAGCACCACGTCGCGGACCCGGTCGGTGAAGCCGAGCGACAGGCCCCGGTCGATGGTCACCGCCGCCACCACGGCGAGCAGCACGGTGGGCAGGATGGCGATGAGGGAGAACAGGCCGACGATGCGGGTGTGGAGCCGGGCCACCGCCGCGTTGGTGCGCCGCGCGTGCAGGAAGACCCGCGCCTCCCAGGCGATGATGACGATGAGGCCGAGGACGAGGACGACGTTGATGCCGAGCAGGGTCAGCCCGACGGTGGGCGTCGGCGTCACCCGGATCACACCGGCCAGGATCAGGAAGGTGGCGATGGCCGAGACCAGGGCGGTGATCACCACCAGGGCCCCGACCCAGCCCGGCCCGCGCGGCGAAGGCTTCAGCGGGCCTGCCTCTGCGTCCGCTTCCGACGACGCTCCGGCCATGCCGGACGCCTCCCTGGAACCCCTCGATGCCTTGAAACGCCGCAGCCACACCATGCCTGATGCATCGCCACAACAGTGTGGCGAAATTAATACGGATTGGGTCGGGGCGGACGCGGAAACAGGGAAGCGGGACATTCGACACCGGCCTCGGAGGCACGTCCCCGCGAGGGCGATGCAGCTTCCCCATCTGCGTGCCGTCGGTTCTCGAATGCCACGATGTATCGGTGCAGAGCGCGACCGGCCGCATCTCCTGTTTGGGCTACGGTATTCACACATCTCGCGGGCAGCGCGGGTCCCCTCTCCTTCCAGGCAGGGCGATCGCAGATGGCGTTCGGGACCTCGAGAACGCCCGCAACGTTTCGTCATCCCGGGGCCGCGCAGCGGAACCCGGGACCCAGAAACACTGGTCTGGCAAGGCTTTGCGCTGTCGGCGGCTCTGGATTCCGGGTTCGCCTAAGGCGCCCCGGAATGACACCGGCGGTGCCTAGAAGGACAGGGGAGCCGTGCTTCCGGCGCGATAGGTGACGAACGAGAGCCTGCGAAGGGAACTCCGTCCCGTTTCACAAAAACCGCGGAGGATGGCGTACCGGCTCTCGCGCCGGTATTCCCCAATCGACGCCCCCCAGGGCCACGAACCGGGCTCGGATGCGCTCGTAGGGATTGCCGGGTTGGCGTTCGCCCGGCTCGTCGAGGGCGTCCTGCAGGATGCGGCGGGCTTCCGCCTGCATGGACTGACCGTTTCGGACGGCGCGCACGCGCAACCGTTGCTCTAACCCCGATCGCGGTTGCGGATCGTGAGGCTGTCCTGAGTGGTGCGCGGCGGCATTGGCGCAGTCTCGACGACGGTGGCGGATCGAGCAAGGGGGATCGGGCGAGGCACGAACCCTGCCTTCCGTCCGGCCATCGACCCGCGACGAAAATACATTATCCTCGCACCATCCCATCCCAGAGACCCCCATGCCCGACACACCCGTCTTCGCGACCGCCGCCGTAGCCGCGCCCCACCAGCTTGCGGCGCGCGCCGGCCAGCACGTCCTCGCGCAGGGCGGCAACGCCATCGAGGCCATGGCGGCCATGGCGGCGACCATCGCGGTGGTCTACCCGCACATGAACGGCATCGGCGGCGACGGGTTCTGGCTCGTGCGCGAGCGCGGGGGCCGTGTGCGCGGCATCGAGGCGTGCGGCCCGGCCGGGTCCCTCGCCACGATTCCGCGCTACCGGAGCAAGGGCTACGACGTGCTGCCGTCGCGGGGCGCCGACGCGGCGCTGACGGTCGCCGGCGCCATCGGCGGCTGGGCGCTGGCCCTCGACCTTGCCAAGGCCCTCGGCGGGCGCCTGCCCCTGGAGACCCTGCTGGCCGATGCGATCCGACACGCCCGCGACGGCGTCGCGGTCTCGCCCTCGGAGGCGCGCTACGTGCCGAAGGAGATCGACACCCTCCACGATCAGCCGAATTTTTCGGCGACGTTCCTCGATGACGGAAAACCCTACGCGGCGGGGGCCATCCGCCGCCTGCCGGCCCTGGCCGACACCCTGGCCCAGCTCGCCCATGCCGGCCTCGACGACTTCTACCGGGGCGACCTCGGCCGCGAGATCGCCGCCGACCTCGCCGACCTCGGGTCGCCGGTGACCCGGGCCGATCTCGAGGCCTACGCCCCGCGCGAGCGCAAGCCCCTGACCCTGCGCCGGCGCGATGCCACGCTCTACAATTTCCCGCCGCCGACTCAAGGCATCGCCGCCCTGCTGATCCTCGGGATCTTCGACCGGCTCAAGATCACCCGGCCCGAGACCACGGCGCATTATCACGGGCTCATCGAGGCGACGAAGCGCGCCTTCGCCATCCGCGATTCCATCGTCACCGACTTCGACCGGCTCACCGTCGATCCCGACAGTTTCCTCGACGCAGCCCGCCTCGACCGCGAGGCCGCCGCCATCGACCTGCGCCGGGCCGCCACCCTGCCCCTGCGCAATCCCGGCGAGGGCGACACCGTGTGGATGGGGGCCATCGACAAGGACGGACTCGCCGTCTCCTACATCCAGTCGATCTACTGGGAGTACGGCTCCGGCGTGGTGCTGCCGAAGACCGGCATCCACTGGCAGAACCGCGGCACCTCGTTCTCCCTCGACACGGATGCGGTGAACCCCCTCGAGCCCGGCCGGCGCCCGTTCCACACCCTGATCCCGGCGCTGGCATGCTTCGACGACGGCCGGGTGATGGCCTACGGCTCCATGGGCGGCGACGGCCAGCCCCAGTTCCAGGCCCAGATCTTCGCCCGCTACGCCGATTACGGCATGGACCCGGCCGCCGCCGTCGATGCGCCGCGCCTGCTCTACGGCCGGACCTGGGGGGCGGAATCCCTCACCGTGAAGGTCGAGGACCGGTTCGATCCCGCCTGCATCGCCGCACTCCGCTCCATGGGCCACGCGGTGGAGGAACTCGGCGGCGCCTACATCGATTCGCTGGGCCACGCCGGCATGCTGGTGCGCCACCCCGGCAACGGCCGCATCGAGGCGGTGCACGATCCGCGCTCGGACGGCGGGTCGGAAGGGCTATAGAACCCGGCGCGACGTTTTTCGCGCCCGAAGGAAGAGCACATGGCGGCACCCGACCAGACCCAGGGCCAGTACTGGAACGGCGATGCGGGCGCGCGCTGGGCGCGCCATCAGGCGACCTTCGACCGGGTGTTCACGCCCCTGACCGAGCGCCTGTTCGCCCGGGCCGCCCTTCGTCCCGGCGACGCCGTCCTCGATGTCGGCTGCGGCGCCGGTGCCACGACCCTGCGCGCCGCCGACGCCGTCGGCCCGTCCGGCCGCGTCACCGCCGCCGACGTCTCGGCGCCCCTCCTCGCCGTCACCGCCCGGCGGGCGGCGGACCGTCCGCCGGGCGGCGCCCGCATCGACATCGTCGAGGCCGACGCGCAGACGCATGCCTTCCCGGACGGCGCGTTCGCGCATCTGATCTCGCGCTTCGGGATCATGTTCTTCGACGATTCCACCGCCGCCTTCGCCAACCTCCGCCGCGCCCTGCGGCCGGAGGGCCGGCTGACATGCCTGTGCTGGCGGCCCCTGACGGAGAACGCCTGGATCGCCGAACCCCTCGGCCTCATCCGCGCCCTCGTGCCGGAGCCCGAGCCGACCCCGCCCGACGCGCCCGGCCCGTTCCGCTTCGCGGACGCCGAACGCCTGCGCGCCATCCTCGCCGCCGCCGGTTTTCGCGAGATCGCCTTCGCCCCCGTGGACGAGGATCTGGTCCTCGGCCACGCCGAGACCGGAAGCGCCCGCGCGGCGGCCGAGGCGGCGGCGGGCTTCGCCCTCGATCTCGGGCCGGCCTCCCGCCTCGTGCGCGACCAGCCGCCCGCGATCCGCGAGCGCGCTTATGACCTCGTCCTGCGCGATTTCGAGACCCGTGCCGTGGACGGGCGCGTGCGCCTCGCCGCCGCCTGCTGGCTCGTCACCGCCACCCGCTGACATCTGGCACGGCGTATGCGTAGGGCACTCCGCTTCAGGAGTGTATTATGGATACGACCGTGTCTCGCCACCGCTGGCTGCAACTCGGCCTCGGCCTCGTCGCCATGATGGCGATCTCCAGTCCGCAATACGTGTGGACCCTCTTCACCAAGCCCCTGATGGCGACGACGGGCGCGACGCTCGCCGCCATCCAGGTGACCTTCACCCTCGTCATCGTCCTGCAGACGTTCTTCTCCCCGGTGCAGGGCTACCTCATCGAGCGGTTCAGCCCGAAGGTGATGATCGCGCTCGGCGCCGCCCTGTCGGGCCTCGGCTGGGTGCTGGCCGCCCGCGTCGACAGCCTGTGGGGCCTCTACGCCACCTACGGCCTGTTCTGCGGCCTCGGCACCGGCATCGTCTACGTGGGCATCGTCGGCCTGATGGTGAAGTGGTTCCCCGACCGGCGCGGCTTCGCCGTCGGCGTGGTCGCGGCCGGCTACGGGATGGGCGCCCTGCTCACCACCTTCCCGATCACCAACATGATGGCGGCCTCGGGCTACCGCGAGACCCTGACCACCTTCGGCATCATCCTTGGCATCGTCGGCGTGCTCGCCGCCCTCGGCCTGCGGGCGCCCCGCCCCGGCGAGGCCCTGCCGGCCCCGGCCCGCAACCTCTCCACCTGCGTCCACGACACGGCGCCGCGGGAGATGCTGCGCACGCCGCTGTTCTGGCTGATGTTCGTGATGATGACGATGATGTCCACGGGCGGCCTCATGGTGGTGGCGCAGTTCGCCTCCTTCGCCCGCGATTTCGGCGTCGCCGACGCCATCGTGTTCGGCTTCGCCGCCCTCCCCTTCGCGTTGACCTTCGACCGCATCACCAACGGCCTGACCCGCCCGTTCTTCGGCTGGGTCTCCGACCGCATCGGCCGCGAGAAGACCATGGCCATCGCGTTCGCGGCCGAGGCCGTCGCCATCGCGCTGATGCTGGTGTTCCGCGAGAACGCCTACGCCTTCGCCCTGCTGTCGGGCGTGGTGTTCTTCGCCTGGGGCGAGATCTTCTCCCTGTTCCCGTCGCTCCTCACCGACACCTTCGGCACCAAGCACGCGACGACGAATTACGGCTTCCTCTACATGGCCCAGGGCGTCGGGTCGCTGCTGGGCGGTCCCGTCGCGGCGATGATCTACGCCGCGCAGGGCTCGTGGATTCCCGTGTTCAGCATCGCCATCGGCCTCGACCTCGTCACGGCGGCCCTGGCCTGGTTCGTCCTGCGCCCCATGCGGCGCGAGTGGCTCGGCCTCGGCGGCGCGCCGGTGCCGGCGGGCAAGCCCGCCCTCGCCTGAGGCGCCGGCGGTCCCGAGCGCGGCGTTCGGGACGGGGAACGCGAGACGGCGGGGCGCCAGGCCCCGCCGTTCGTCGTTTCAGGTGCCGATGGCCTCGGGCTCAAAGTCCGAGCAGGGCCTGGGATGCACCGATGAGGGTGAAGATCAGCCCGCCCATGAAGGCGATGGCCATGGCGTAGGAGAACCCCCTCCAGATCAGGGAGACCGCTTTGAAGGACCGGCTCAGCAACGGTTGCCGCCCGCGGTCTGGCCGTACTGCTTGACCGGGAAGTTCTGCTGATTGGCATTGCCCTCGGCGGCCGAACTCATCGGACAGTTCAGGGGCGAGCGGCTGCGCGGGGCGGCGTAGACCGTGCCGGTGGTCTCGATGTCATTGGCGAACCCGGTGTAACGGGTCGGGCGGTCGAAGGCCATCGCGGACGGGATCGAAGCAGCGCCAAGGACAAGGGCGGCGGTGGCGGCGGCGATACGGGTCATCATAATGGTCTTTAAGCTCCTCTGCAGTACAGTCCGGCGATCCGGTCCGTCTCTCCTGCGTCTGATACTGATATAGGGAGCCCTCGGCCGGCAGGACGTGTCGCGCCGCACCTGGCAACGGGGATTAAGGGCGTCAGGCGACGGGCGCGAGGGCGGCTCCGGCCGGCGCGTCGGGCCAGCCCACGGCGTAGAGGGTCATGTCGCGGGTGTCGCGGCACGAAGAGGGCGGCATCGCCGCGAGGGTCAGGCTCGATCGGATCGCCGGGCCGAGACACCGCAGGAAGGCGTCCGAGGCCGTCAGGGTCAGGTCCTCCGACTTCGCACGGGCCTCGATCCGCGCCAGGGTGTTCATCGCTTCGCCCAGCACCGTGAACTCGGCCCGGTGGCCGTCGTCGAACACCCCGACCAGAACCTCCCCGCAATGGAGCGCCATGGTGATCCGCAGGGTCGGGCGGCCCTCCCGGGCGCGCTCGTCGTTGAGGAGGGCGAGGCGCTGCGCGATGGCGCGGCTGCAGGCCAGGGCGGCGTGGGCCTGGGCCTGCGGACGCCCGACCACGAACTGGGCCAGGATGCCGTCGCCGACATACTTGTCGAGGATGCCGCCGTGCTCCGTCACCGCCACGTGGGTCAGGGCCCGGACGTCGAGGAGCGCGCGCACCACCTCCTCCTGCGCGTGATCGCGGGTGAAGGCGGAGAACCCGCGCAGGTCGAGGGCGAACAGGCAGGCATGGCGCGTCCGGACCGCTTCCAGCCCCTCCCCCGCCCGGGCGAGTTCGCCGACCACGCGGCGCGGCACGAAGCGCGCCAGGGCGGAGCGCTCGCGCTCCATCCTGAGGGCGGTGGTCACGGCCGAGCGCAGGCGCCGCACGCCGTCGATGACCACGAGGCTCGCCGCCATGAAGGTGAGGAGGCCCGGCACCTCCTCGTCGAGGGTGACGTGGGGGCCGAGCAGCGCGCTGTCCGGATGCACCAAGGCGAGCACGATGGTGCCGCCCCAGGCGAGGCTGACGAGCCCGGCGAACACGGCCGTGTGCAGGACCCGCATGCTCAGCCCGGTTTGGAGCAGGAGCAGGAAGGCCGGGAGCCGGCTCACCGCCGTGGCGGTCTCTTCCGTCGTCACCGCACCGACGAGCATGTGCTCGACCACGAGGAACAGGGCGACGCCCGCGTTCAGGAGCGTCGCGGTCCAGGCGAGCCATTCGGTTTCGGCCGAGGTTTCGGGATCGGTGCCGCCGTATTCCCGGCGCCGGCCGCGATGGGCCTCGCGCCAGTCGACCAGCCCGAGGCAGACCGAACAGACGGCGTAGACGACGAGCACGACCCAGTGGTTGGCCGTGTGGCTCGAGCCGTCGAAGCCCTGGGCGGTGGCCAGCAGCACCAGCACGATGACGAGGTGGAGCACGAGGGAGCGACGCCCCGAGGCGGTCTGGATCAGCCGCATGACGGTGGGGTCGCCTGGGGTCGGGCGGCGGACGGGCAGGGGCATGGGGCTCCGGTCGAGGGGATGCGGGTCGGCCGGTCTTAGGCCACACGGGGCCTGCCGCGCCAACGCCGCACGGCGCCGCTGCCGAAGGCGGCGGTGTTGGCGGCCCTGTGGTGAACGCATACGGGCCGGTGGTCCATCCGCGACGGGCGCTTCGTCGCGCCCCGTCGTCGTTCAAGGATCTGTGACGTGTCGGCCGTCACGGTCCGATGCACGGTCCGATTGACGCTCCCGCCGGTGGCCTGCTGCGCCCGTCGGTGGCATGCTGGGCCGTCCGTCTTCGACGTGAAAGGATGAGGATGCCCGACGTCAATCTGGGGCCGCATTTCGAAGGGTTCGTGCAGGAGCAGATCGAGCGGGGGCGCTTCCGGAACGCCAGCGAAGTCGTTCGCGCCGGCCTTCGCCTCCTGGAGGACCGGGAGAGTTCCGTCGCCGAACGCCGATCCGTCCTGCGGCAGGAGATCAACGCGGCTTTCGATGACCCGCGACCCGGAAGCCTTGCGAGCGAGGTGTTCGCCCGCCTGCGTGCCCATCATGCGGAACGGGTGAAGGTGGACGAACGTGGCGATTGACGTCCGCTTCAGGCCATCGGCCGAGACGGACCTCTTCGAACTCTATCGCCATATCGCCGAAGAATCGGGGATCTCGCGTGCGGGTGCCTACATCGACCGGATCGAGGCGGCCTGTCTCGGGCTGGCGGATTTTCCCGAGCGCGGCACGCGGCGTGACGATCTTCGCCCCGGCCTCCGCACCCTGGGCTTCGAGCGGCGCGCGACGATCGTGTTTCAGATCGTCGGCGACAGGGTCGAGATCGGTCGCATCCTCTATGGCGGACGGGATCTCGACGCCCTGCTGTCGGAGGCGGAATAGTCTTTCGATTCGCACGACCGGCGAGCGGGGGGCACGCCTTCGACCCCCCCGCCCGTCCCACCCTCACCGCGCGTTGCGGAACACCTGCAGGTCCAGGTCCCGCACCTTCTTGCGCAGGGTGTTGCGGTTGACGCCCAGGAGCTCGGCCGCGCGGATCTGGTTGCCGCGCGTGGCGGCGAGGGCCGCGCCGATGAGCGGGCCTTCGATCTCGCGCAGGATGCGGTGGTACAGGCCCGGCGGCGGCAGGGTGTCGCGATAATTGCTGAAATAGTCGGCCAGGTGCCGCTCCACGGCGCCCGACAGGGTCTCGCCCTCAGCCCCGCCCTTGCGCGGCGCGCCGTTGGCGGGCGCGCTCTGGGCGAGGGGCAGGGTGTCGAGCTCGGCCTCGATCACCGGGCCCGTGATGGTCTCCTGCGGGTAGAGGGCGGCGAGGCGCCGGACGAGGTTCTCGAGCTCGCGGACGTTGCCGGGCCAGCGGTAGCGCTTGAGCCGGTCCATGGCCTCGCCGTCGAGCTGCTTGCGGCTCAGGCCCTCGCGCTCGACGAGGACGAAGAAGTGCCGGATGAGGTCGGGCACGTCCTCCGCCCGCTCCCGCAGGGCCGGAAGCCGGAGCGGCACGACGTTGAGGCGGAAGAACAGATCCTCGCGAAAGATGCCCTGCTGGATCGAGACCCGCAGGTCCTTGTTGGTCGCCGCGATGATGCGGACGTTGGTCTTGATCGGCACACGGCCGCCGACGGTGGTGTACTCGCCCTGCTGCAGCACGCGCAGGAGCCGGGTCTGGGCCTCCATCGGCATGTCGCCGATCTCGTCGAGGAACAGGGTGCCGCCCTCGGCCTGCTCGAACCGCCCGGCCGAGCGCGACAGGGCCCCGGTGAAGGCGCCCTTCTCGTGGCCGAACAGCTCGGATTCGATGAGGTCGCGCGGGATCGCCGCCATGTTGACGGGGACGAACGGCCCCGTGCGGCGGCGGCCGTAATCGTGCAGGGCGCGGGCGACCAGCTCCTTGCCGGTGCCGGATTCGCCGGTGATCATCACCGTGAGGTCGGTGGGCATGAGGCGGGCCAGCGCCCGGTAGATCTCCTGCATGGCGGGCGAGCGGCCCACCAGCGGGATGTCCTCGTTGCCCGGGTCCGCCCCGGGGGCGGGCGTGCCGCGCGGCCGCGACAGCGCCCGCCCGACGATGGCGATGAGCTCCTTCAGGTCGAAGGGTTTGGGCAGGTACTCGTAGGCCCCGCGCTCCGAGGCGCGGATCGCCGTCATGAAGGTGTTCTGCGCGCTCATGACGATGATCGGCAGTTCCGGCCGCACCCGCTTGATGCGGGGCAGCAGGTCGAACACGTTCTCGTCGGGCATCACCACGTCGGTGATGACGAGGTCGCCCTCCCCTTCGGCGACCCAGCGCCAGAGGGTGGCGCAGTTGCCGGTGGTGCGGACCTCGTAGCCGGCCCGCGACAGCGCCTGGTTCAGGACGGTGCGGATGGCGGCGTCGTCGTCCGCGACGATGATGTGGCCGTTGGGCATGCAGCGACTCTACAGCTCCGCGCTCGACTCGCGCCCGTCGCGGGCGCTCGACATGGGAAGAAGAAGGCGGAAGGTGGTGCGGCGCGGCGCGGGATCGCATTCGACGATGCCGCCGTGGTCGCCGACGATCTTGGCCACCAAAGCAAGTCCCAGGCCGGAGCCCTGCGCCTTCGTGGTCACGAACGGGTCGAACAGATCGGGCAGCAGGTCGGCGGTGACGCCGGGTCCGTTGTCGCGCACGGCGACCTCGATGGGCAGGCTGACGCGCTCGCGCGAGCCCGGGATCTGCAGGCGCAGGCCCGTGCGGAACGCCGTCGACAGGGTGATCTCGCCGTCCACCGTATCGGCGCCGATGGCCTCGGAGGCGTTCTTCACGAGGTTGAGGATCACCTGGATGAGCTGGTCGCGGTTGCCGAGGACCGGCGGCAGGGACGGGTCGTAGGTCTCGACGAAGCGGATGTGGCGGGCGAACCCGGACTGGGCCGAGCGCTTCACCTGATCGAGGACGCCGTGGACGTTGACGGCGGTGCGCTCCACCGGGCGCTCGTCGCCGAACAGCTCCATGCGCTCGACGATGCGGACGATCCGGTCGGACTCGTCGCAGATGAGCCGGGTGAGGAGGCGGTCCTCGTCGTTGGCGGATTGCTCGAGGAGCTGGGCGGCGCCCCGGATGCCGGCGAGGGGGTTCTTGATCTCGTGGGCCAGCATGGCGCCGAGCGCCACCATGGAGCGCGCGGCGCCCCGATGGGTGAGCTGGCGGTTCATCTTGTCGGCGATGGTGCGCTCCTGCAGCATGAGCACCACGGCCTCGCCGTCGTCGCCCAGCGGCGTCGCGAACACGTCGACGCTGCGCTCCTGCCCCGAGCGCGGATGCACGAGCTCGACCCCGTACTCGCTGACGCTGGCGCGCCGCCGGCGCACCTCCGTCACCAGGGCGGAGATGGGCGAGGCGAACGGGATGATGTCGGCCAGGCGCCGGCGCCGCATGAGCCGGGCGGAGTGGTCGAAGAACGATTCGCCGGCGTGGTTCACGTGCAGGATGCGATCGTCCACCCCGATGGTGAGCACCGGGAGCGGCAGGGCGTTGATCACCGCCTCGCTGGTGGGGGCCGCGACGGTCGGGCCGCCGGACGCGTCGGGGTCCGTCATGCCGCCTTCTCCATCGCTGCGTCCGGGGTCGCCCCGTCGAAGGCCGAAGCCAGGAGGGCGATCACCAGGGCCGGGTCCGTGGTGGTGAGGAGCCGCGTGCGCCGGTCCGCCGAGAGGCCGCCGCCGGCCTCCGCATAGGCGGCCAGGTGCTTGCGGGCGTGGCGCACGCCCATGCGGGCGCCGTAGAGGGCGAGCAGCCCCTCGTAGTGGGCGATGGCCAGGGCCGCCCTGTCGGCGCCCGTGAGCACCGGCGCCTCCCGGCCGGCGAGGCCGGCCGCGATGGCGCCGACGAGCCAGGGCCGGCCCACGGCGGCGCGCCCGATCATCACCCCGGCGGCCCCCGAGCGCGCGAGGCAGGTCCGGGCCTCGTCGAGGGTGGTGACGTCGCCGTTGGCGATGACGGGGATCGACACCGCCTCGACGACGCCGCGGATGGCGCTCCAATCGGCGCTGTCCTTGTAAAATTGCTGGCGGGTGCGGCCGTGGACGGTGACGGCACTGAGCCCGAGTCCCTCCGCGCGCCGGGCGAGGTCGGCGGCGTTGAGGCTGGCATGGTCCCAGCCGAGCCGCATCTTCACCGTGACGGGGATGGTCACGGCGTCGCGCACGGCGGCGAGGATGCGGGTGGCGCCGTCCAGGTCACGCATGAGGGCCGAGCCGGCTGCCCCCCCGGTCACGGCCTTGGCCGGGCAGCCCATGTTGATGTCGATGACGTCGGCGCCGTTCTCCTCGGCGAGACGGGCGGCCAGCCCCATGGGCTCCGGCGCGCAGCCGGCGAGCTGGACGACGTGGGGGGCGATGCCGCCGCCCTCGGCGCGCAGGGTCGCCTCGACGCTGCCGCGCGTGAACTCCGCCGCCGCCACCATCTCGGAGACGACGGCGCTGGCGCCGCAGGCCCGGGCGATCCGGCGCATGTGCACGTCGGTGACGCCCGAGAGCGGCGCCAGCAGGACGGGCACCGGCCGGCCCGTACCATCGGGCGCCGTGGGATCGGGCGAGCGCAGAACGCTCAAATAATCATCATGGATCATTGTGCTCAAGGAATAGACAAAACCGCGACGCGCGCAAGCGCTCCCGGCGATTTGATTTCAGGCCATGCCCCGCTTAAACGCAGGGCTCGTTCGAACCCTGCAACCCACGCGCGGGAGCGTTTTCATGTCCGGCACCGCGTTCGAGGCGGCGGCAGTGGTGGTCGCGGCCGGTCGCGGCATCCGCATCGGCGGCGACGTGCCCAAGCAGTACCGCCGGGTCGGCGGCCAGGCCGTGCTGACGCGGACCCTGGCGGCGCTCGCCGCCCACGACGCCATCACGTCCATCCAGCCGGTGATCGCGGCGGACGCGCAGGACTTCTACCACGAATGCGTCGCCGACCTGCCCGAATCCGCCCGGGCGAAACTCAGGGCGCCGGTGCCGGGCGGCGCCACCCGGCAGCTCTCCGTCCGCGCCGGCCTCGAGGCGCTGGCGACGGGTGAGACGCCGGGTCTCGTCCTCGTCCACGACGCGGCGCGCCCCCATGTCGACACCGCCCTCATCGACCGGGCCCTGGCCGCCGGGCGCGATTACGGCGCCGCCGTGCCGGGCCTTACCGTCACCGACACCATCAAGCGCGTCGAGACCATCGCGCCGGGCATCGGCCGCGTGGTCGAGACGCCGGCCCGCGAGCATCTGCGCGCGGTGCAGACGCCCCAGGCCTTCGCCTTCGGGCTGCTGCTCGACGCCCACCGGGCGGCGGGTGCCGAGGGGCTCGACGGCTTCACCGACGACGGGGCGCTCGCCGAATGGGCCGGGCTCCCCGTGGTGGTGTTCGCGGGCGACCCGCGCAACCGCAAGATCACCCAACCCTCCGACCTCATCGACGCCGACCGCGATTTTTCCGGCGCCGTCCCCGCCTGAGCGGGGTCGCCCCGGCCACGCCCACGACATCCGCTCAGCCTGGAGCCCCCATGACCACCTACCTCACCCGCCTCGGCACCGGCTTCGACGTGCACGCCTTCACGGAGGGCGACCACGTCTGGCTCGGCGGCATCAAGATCCCGGCCGACCGGGGCGTCCTCGCCCATTCCGACGGCGACGTGGCGCTCCACGCCCTCACCGACGCCCTGCTCGGCGCCATCGCGGACGGCGACATCGGCACCCACTTCCCGCCCTCCGACGAGCAATGGCGCGGCGCATCGTCCGACCGCTTCCTGGCGCATGCCTGCGACCTCGTGCGGGCGCGCGGCGGCAAGATCGACCACCTCGACATCACGGTGCTGGCCGAGGCCCCGCGCATCGGCGCCCACCGCGAGGCGATCCGCGCCCGCATCGCCGAGATCGCGAACGTGCCCCTCACCTCCGTCTCCATCAAGGCGACCACCACCGAGAAACTCGGCTTCGTCGGCCGGGCCGAGGGCCTCGCCGCCCAGGCCGCCGCCACCGTGCGCCTCCCGGAGATCGACCTCGCCACCGCCGACGAGACCGCCGAGCGCCGCTCGTGATCGACGACCCCGCCCTGCTCGCCCGGGCGGAGGCGCTGGTCGCCGCCTACGCGGCGGCGGGGCGAACGATCGCCACGGCGGAATCCTGCACCGGCGGCCTCGTCGCCGGCCTGCTCACCGCCGTGCCGGGCTCGTCGGCGGTGCTGGAGCGCGGCTTCGTCACCTACTCGAACGCGGCGAAATCCGAATCCCTCGGCGTGGCGGCCGCTCTCATCGACGCCCACGGCGCCGTCAGCAAGGCGACGGCCCGCGCCATGGCGGAGGGCGCCCTCGCCCATTCCCGCGCGGACGTGGCCGTGGCGATCACCGGCATCGCCGGCCCCGGCGGCGGAAGCGCGGCCAAGCCCGTGGGGCTGGTGCATTTCGGCCTCGCCGCGACGGGAGAGGCCACGCGGCACGTCGAGCGGCGCTACGGCGATCTCAGCCGGGGGGAGATCCGCCGCCTGGCCGTGGGGGATGCCCTGGGGTTGCTGGAAAGGTCTTCGGGGGCGCCGCCTTCGCGCTGACCCGATCCCGGGTGTCCTGGTTCGGCGCAATCCCGACGAGTTCGGCTGCCGCTCGCCGGACCCGGCCACCGGACCAAGGCGCTCACCGCCTTCGCCGCCCTCGGCTTGCGAATCACCGCGCACCGTGCTCACTACGCCTCCGGTTGCGCTTGAGCCGATGGGGAGGCCGCATGCAGATCGTATCGCTCCCCGGCCGGGCCGGCGCACGCCGCTTCGGCTGCCAGATCTGACGCAAGCCGCGCGCCCGAGGGCGTCCCGCTCCCGTCCATCGAACCCATCCTGCGAACCCATCCTGATCGATCGCGTCCGCTGCCGGTCCCGTGCCGCGGCCCCCCGGAACGGCGCGCGCCCCGCGTCGCGAGGTCCCCATGAGTCCCGTTCGTCCCCGGCGTGAAAACGCCTATCGCGGCGTCCTCGCCTTCGTGTTCCGGCAGTGGCGCGCCCGGCTCGGCCTCGTGGCCGGCCTCGTGGCGGCCATCACCTGCGCCACCCTCGCGGACGTCTTCCTGCCGCTCTACGCCGGCCGCCTCGTCGATGCCCTGGCGGAGGCCGACCGCGACGCGGCCCTGCGGGCGGCGCTGCCGGCCTTCGGCGCCATGGCGGTCCTCGGGGTCGCGCATATCGGCCTGCGCCACGTCGCCTGGTCGCTGGTGGTGCCCCTCACCCTCGGCACCATGGCGGACGTGGCGCGGGCCGGCTTCCACCGGGTGCAGCGCCTGTCCACGGACTGGCACGCCAACAGCTTCTCCGGCTCGACGGTGCGCAAGATCTCGCGCGGGATGTGGGCCCTCGACGGGCTCAACGACACCCTGCTCCTGGCCCTGCTGCCCTCCGTCGTCGTGCTCCTCGGCACCATGGTGCTGCTCGGTCTCCACTGGCCCGCCATGGGCGTGGTGATCGGGCTCGGCACGCTGGCCTATGTCGGCACCGCCATCGGCCTCGCCACGCGGGTGATCGCGCCGGCGGCCCAGCTCTCCAACGGCTGGGACACCAAGCTCGGCGGCACCCTGTCGGATGCCATCGGCAACAACGCCGTGGTCAAGGCCTTCGGCGCCGAGGGCTGCGAGGACGCCCGCCTGTCGGGGATTCTCGCCAAGTGGCACAAGCGCACCCGCCGCACCTGGATGCGGGTGACCTGGAGCGTGACCGGCCAGCTCGGCGTGCTGCTGGCGCTGCGCACCGCCATCGTCGGCGTCGCCCTGTGGCTGTGGTGGACGAAGGCCGCCACGCCCGGCGACGTCGCCTACGTGCTCACCACCTACTTCGTGGTCCACGGCTACCTCGGCGACATCGGCCAGCACATCAACCACCTCCAGCGGGCGGTGAACGAGATGGAGGAGCTCGTGGCCCTCGATGCCGAGCCCTACGGCGTCGCCGACCGGCCGGGGGCGACGGCCCTGGCGGTGACGGGCGGGGCGATTCGCTTCGAGGCGGTGACGTTCCACTATGCCGGGCACGCCACGCCGCTCTACCGCGACCTCTCGGTGACCATCCCGGCCGGGCAGCGGGTCGGGCTCGTCGGCCGCTCGGGCTCGGGCAAGACCACCTTCGTCAAGCTGGTGCAGCGGCTCTACGACGTCACCGGCGGGCATGTGCGCATCGACGGCACCGACGTCGCCGGCGTCACCCAGGCGTCCTTGCGCGAAAACATCGCCATCGTCCCGCAGGAGCCGGCGCTGTTCCACCGCTCGCTTGCGGAGAACATCGCCTATGCCCGGCCCGGTGCCTCCGCCGCCGCCATCGAGCGGGCGGCGCGGCTCGCCAACGCCCACGACTTCATCGCGCGTCTGCCCAAGGGCTACGGCACCCTGGTGGGCGAGCGCGGGGTCAAGCTGTCGGGCGGCGAGCGCCAGCGGGTGGCCCTGGCCCGCGCGTTCCTCGCCGACGCGCCGATCCTGATCCTCGACGAGGCGACCTCGAGCCTCGATTCGGAATCGGAGGCGCTGATCCAGCAGGCGATGGAGCGGCTCATGCGCGGGCGCACGGCCATCGTCATCGCGCACCGGCTCTCCACCGTGCGGTCGCTGGACCGCATCCTGGTGTTCGACCACGGCCGGATCGTCGAGGACGGCACCCACGCCGCCCTGATCCACCGGCCGTCGGGGCAGTACCGCGCCCTGTTCGAGATCCAGTCGGCGGTGAGCGCCTAGGCCGGCCCTACCGCCCGAGCCCGGCCGCGAGGGCCGGCCACCCGTCCAGAAACTCCGCGCGGGCGCGCAGGCCGCCGGACAGGCTCTGTTTGTCGTCGTCCTGGTTGAGCCGGGCGAAGACCAGGGTGCGGTCGGCCTTCGTCACCCAGCCGACGTACCAGCCGTAGGCGCGGGCCTCGTCGAAGCTGCCGTCGGCGTTGCGCGGGAACGCGGTGCCGGTCTTGCCGTGGGCGCTCCAGCCATCCCCGGCGGGGCTGACGGTGACGATCTTCCCCGTCTCGTCGAGGGTGTGGGCCGAGACGGGCAGCGTTCGGGTCGCGAGCTGCCGGAGGAAGGCGACCTGCTCCACGGGCGAGACCCGGAGGGACGACATGATCCAGGCCCGGTCGAGGCCGTTGTTTTTTTCCGGATCGCCGGAGAAATCGGCGTTGCCGAAGCCGAGCCGGGCGGTCTCCGCTTCGAGCTTCGCCCGGCCGAGCCGGTGGGCGATCACCTGCGAGTACCAGACCACCGAGTAGGTCATCCACCGGGTCGGATCGGTGGGTTCCTTCCAGGCCGGGCCGCCCCAATCCGGATAGCCCGGCTTGAAGGCGTGGACCGGTGTGTGGGCGTCGCCGAGCACGCCCGCCTCGAAACCGATCACCGCCAGCGGAATCTTGAAGGTCGAGGCCGGCGTCACCCGGGTGCGGCAATCGCCCTCCTCGCGCAGGACCGCGCCGTCGGCCGCGTCCGCCACGAGGGTGCAGAGGGTCCGGGCGGACGCGGGCGCGGCGCTCGCCAGGAGTGCCAGGACGGCGAGATGGAGCGGGCGCCGGGCGCGGATGGCGGCGATCATCGGGCGGGGCGCTCGCAGCGGAAGGCACGGCCGTCGGCCGAGGCGTGGAGCATCCGTCCCCCGGCCGCCCGGCACTCCGCCGCGCGGGCCTCCATGATCCATTTGTCGGCCAGCGCGAGGCTGAGGGGCACCAGGGTCACGAGCCCGAGAAACACCGCCACCGCCGCGACGGCCCATCCGGTCCCGCGTGGCGGATCGGGAAAGTTCGGCCGCTCCGCCGGGGCGGGGAAGAGGAAGGCCACGGTGGTGAGCCCGAGAAGGGTGGCACTCATGGGAAAGCCCGTGCTGTCAGGCGCGGGAGCATAGCCGCAGGCGCGACCGTGGGCAGGTGACCATGGGAAGCACCGGGCCCGTCCTTAAGCCCGCGCGCCGGACGGCGCGCCCGCAACTGCGAAAATCCTCACGTCACGACATCGGCGCGGAACGCTGGGGCCGCTGCCGGGACGGGGCCCTGGCAGGCGCAGGTGAGCCCCGCATGCGGGTCCGCTCCCTTCCGGACCGGTTCCTCGCAGGTGAGCAGACGCTGGAGCAGATGCTCCATCGGCGCCCGCTGGTAGGGCTTCTGCAGCACCGGAACGGCCCGATAGGCGGCCTCCACGCCCTCGGCGCCGTAGCCCGTGGCGAACAGGAACGGCAGGCAGCGCTCGAACAGCACGTCGGCGATCGGATAGCTGCGGGAATCCCCGAGATTCACATCGAGCACGGCCGCGTCGAAGTGGCCCGCACGCGCCTGCGCCAGGGCCTTGTCGAGGCGCATGGCGACGACGACCTCGCAGCCGAGTTCCATCAGCATGTCCTCGGCCAGCATGGCCACGAGACTCTCGTCCTCGACCAGCAGCACCCGGCGTCCCTGGAGCAGCGTCATAGGGCTGCCTGCCGTTCGATCACGTCCTGTCCCATCCATCCCAACGTGACCAAAGGAATTTTGAGCCCGCACACCACCCCTGCGCTGCGGTAATCGATCTTGGCGCTCCCGTCGAATTCCAGGGGCAGCTGCCGTTCGATCAGCCGCGACCCGAATCCCTTCCGGGTCGGCTCCGCAACTTCGGGGCCGCCCTGCTCCTCCCACACCAGATCGAGCTGCTGCCTGCCGTCCGCCAGGGCCGCGAGGGACCAGAGCACGGAGACGCGGCCCTCGGGCACGGAGAGGGCGCCGTACTTCGCCGCGTTGGTCATCAGCTCGTGGAGCGCCATGGAGAGGGTCACCGCCACCTTCGGATGCAGCCGCGCGTCCGGCCCCTCCATGCGAAAGCGGTTCACGTCGAGCTCGGCCAGGAGGTGCGGTGCCAGGGCGCGCTCGACGACGCTGCGCAGGCTGGCGCTCTCCCAATTGTCCGCGACGAGGACGTTGTGGGCCGTCGAGAGGGCGACCATCCGGGCGTCGAACACGCTCCGGGCGGCCTGATCGGCCTGACTCCGGAACGTCTGCGCGGCGATGGACTGCACCGTCGCGAGGGTGTTCTTCACCCGGTGGTTCAACTCGTTGAGGAGCAGGCGCTGACGTTCGGCGGCCGCCTTCTCCTCGCTGATGTCGCGCACCTCGATGATGGTGCCGATGATGTTGGTGGCATCGTCGCGGATCGGGCTCGCGGTGAAGCCGACCGGATAGAAGTGCCCATCGGCGTGGACGAAGACTTCCTCGCCGCGCTCGTGGTTGTTCTGCGGGAAGGCGCGGTCGATGGCGCATTCCGCCAGGGGGAACGGGCGGCCGTCGGGATAGGTGTGGTGCACGATGTCGTGAAGCGGACAGTCGCGCGCGAGCACCTCGGCGAGGGTGTAGCCGGTCAGCTGCTCGGCGGCGCGGTTCATGTAGATGCAGTGCTGGCGGTCATCCATCAGGAAGATCGACACCGACGCGTTGTTGAGCACCGCGTTGAGGCGGCGCTCGGTCTCGAAGAGCTGGTCGCCCCGGCGCAGGGTCGCGAGGGAGGCCGCCGCCAGGGCGGACGATTGCAGGGGCTGCCGGGACTGCGGCACGGCGTGATCCTTACACTGGGGCTGCGAAAGCCCGTGCACCGAACGGACGGCCCCCGTCAACGGTTTGCGGGGAGTGTGGTTCGCTCCCGCCGGCCGCGCACGGACTCCCGGCTGCGCGACGCCGGCGGCGCGGCGTGATCCATGTCTCGAAACCCGTTTTTTCGGAACGGTCCGGTCCCTGGGGGGTTGGTAGCCCAATCATCACAACAGCAGGAGATACCGAATGCGCACCCTCGCACTCGTCTCGACCGCCGTTCTCGGCCTCGGCATCCTCGCGTCGGCTCCGGCCGAGGCACGCGGCTACGGCTACGGCCACGGCGGCTACGGCCACGGTGGGTATGGTCGCGGTGGCTACGGCGGCGGTTTCGGCCGCTATGGCGGTGGCTACGGCCGGGGCTACGGCGGCTATGGACGCCGCGGGATCGGGACCGGCGCGGCCGTCGGTCTCGGCATTGCCGGGCTCGCCGCGGGCGCCATCGTGGCGAACTCGTATGGCGGCGGCTACGGCGGCGGTTATGGCTACCCGGCCTATGGGGGCTATTCCTACGGCGGTCCGCGCGCGGTCGGGTACGGCTACGCGCCGGCCTACGGCTACGGCGGCGGTGGCGGCTACTACGGCTACGGCTACTAGGACCTTCGGGTCACGGGATGAAAGGGGTTGCCGCGAGGCGGCCCTTTTTCGTTGTCACACGGATCGTCACCGACATCTGGGGGCCGGCGAGAAGCCCCGTCACCGAACCGTCACATCCGCCTCAGTGCCGCCGCGCTCGGCCCGCACACCGGCCCGATGACGCACGTTGTCCGGTTCCTCGCGTGGATTCTCCTGGCCGCCCTGATCTTCGCCACCCTGGTGCCCATCGGACTGCGCCCGGTCAGCGGTGCGCCCGTCGGCCTCGAGCGGTTCGGTGCGTTCGCGGCCCTCGGTTTCCTGTTCGCCTTCGGATACCCGCGTCGACGCTGGGAGGTCCTGGCGCTGGTCACCCTCGCGGGGGCCGGGCTCGAACTGCTTCAGGTGCTGGAGGCGACCCGGCACGGCCGGATCGGCGACGGCCTCGTGAAGATCGCCGGAGGGGGTTTCGGCGTCGCCGCCGCGATGGCGCTGAGGCGCGTGTCGGCCCGCGCCGGGGCCGCCGTCGGGCGACCCTGAACGTCGCGCCGTCCGCCCGGAGACCGGCTTCCCGGGCGCGAGGCTTGACCCGGAAACCCCGAGGTCCGACATGCGCTCCCTGGGCGGGGGATCGGACATGGCCGGGCTGAAGGACAAACGGGGCTTCATCGACAAGGACCGTCTCGACCTGTCGGAGCGCAAGGCCGTCGAGTTCTGGATGAAACGCTGGGGCGTCACCCAGGACCAGCTCACTACCGCGCACCGCAAGGCCGGCCGGATGGTCAAGGACATCGCGGCGGAACTCGGCAAGAAGCGCTAGGCGCCTCGTCCGATGGGCTGCCGCGCGCAACGTGCCGGATACGCCCGTCGAGAAGGCCGGGCGTCGCCGTCCGTGCCGGAGACGACCTCGATCCCGAGGCGATGGAAGCGGGCGGGGACGGGATCGGGGACCCGGCCTGCCGGCGCGTGGCCCAGGATATGGTGCGGACGGCGGGACTCGAACCCGCACAGCCTTGCGGCCGCAAGATTTTAAGTCTCGTGCGTCTACCGGTTTCGCCACGTCCGCATGCCGGTTCCTGCGGTAGCGGGGCAAACGTCCGAGATCAAGCTGTCCGCGATCACGGCGTCCAGCCGTAGAGCCAGCGGTAGCGGCGGGTCATGCCGGCGGGGCCGAGGCGGCGCATGACCACGTTCCGCACCCGGCCGACGAGGGCGCCGGCGTGGTAGCTGCGGCCGTTGGAACGGGCGGCGGCGCGGACTTTACGCACGCGGGCCGTGCGGGCCTTGGCGTAGGCGGCGAGGGCCTCGGGTACCGGCGCCGCCGCGAGGCAGGCGGCCAGGATGGCGGCGTCCTCCACGGCGAGGGCCGCGCCCTGCGCCAGGAACGGCAGGATCGGATGGCCGGCGTCGCCGAGGAGCGCGAGGCGGCCCCGCGCCAGGGGGCTGGCCGGCGGGCGATCGACCAGGGACCAGACCAGCCAGGAATCGGGCAGGTTGAGGAGGGCGGCCAGGGGCGGGGCCGCATCGGGGAAGCGCGCCCGCAGGACCGCCGGCTCGCCGAGCCGGCCCCAATCGTCGGTGCCGGTGCGCTCGGGCACCACGGCGACGATGTTGAGGTGGCTGCCGCCCTGGATCGGGTAATGTACCACGTGGCGGTCGCGGCCGAGCCACAGGCCGGTGGCCTCGCCGTCGAGGTCCGCCGGCACCGCCTCGCGCGGCACCAGCGCCCGCCAGGCCGCCGCGCGCCACGGGCGCAGGGGCGCGGTGTCGAGGTGGCCGCGCAGGCGCGAGCGCACCCCGTCGGCCCCGACCGCGAGGTCGGCCACGAAGGTCTCCGAGCGGGCGCCCTGGTGGCTCTCCAGGGTGAGGCTGATGGCGTCGGGGGTCTCGACGAGGCCGGTGACGTCGCGGCCCATGAGCAGCCGGATGCCGGCGCGGCCCCGCACGGCGTCGAGGAGCAGGGTCTGCAGGTCGGCCCGGTGGATCACGTAGTAGGGCGCGCCGAAGTTTTCGCGGTGCTCGGGCCCGAGGGGGATCTCGCCGAGGGTCCGGCCGGTGGCCAGCGCCCGCACCACCACGCCCGGCGGCTCGCTGGCGGCCCGGCGGAGGGCCGCGCCGAGGCCGAGGCCGATGAGGACGCGGCTGGCGTTGGGCGAGAGCTGGAGGCCGGCGCCGACCTCGCTGAAGCCGGTGCGGCGCTCGATGAGGGTGACGTCGTGGCCGGCCGCGTCGAGGGCGAGCGCCGCCGTGAGGCCGCCGATCCCGGCGCCGACGATGGCGATCCGACTCGGGGTGATGGGGGGCACGGGGTTCAGGCGGCGGCCGTGGTCCGGTCGTCCCACACGCAGGCCGCCGGATCGGCGGTCCCGGCCTTCAGGCTCGGGCGGTGCCGGTAGAGGGTCGAGCAGTACTGGCAGATGATCTCGTCCTCCGTGCCCATGTCGAGGAACACGTGCGGATGGTCGAAGGGCGGGCGCGCGCCGATGCACATGAACTCCCGCGACCCGACCTGGATCACCGCGACCCCGAGGTCGTTGTGGAAGTGCGGCACCGCCTTGTCAGCCATCGTCCCGTCCTGCCTGCCGGCCCGTCGAAACCCGTTCGGGCGCCCGTTCGTCGAGACACGGTGTCTAGCCCCTCCCCGGCCCGGCGCCTAGCCCGGCCGACCCCGCACCGGGTCAGGGTTGGCCTCGCTCGCGCGGGGTCGTACAGAGGAGCTTTCCCGGCCAGCCACGAAACGCCCGCCCATGACCCAGACCGATCAGGCCGTCTCCGACACCGGACGGCGCTCGCCCGAGCCGCCCATCCACGGGCCGGAGGGATTCGAGGGCATGCGCAAGGCCGGCCGCCTCACCGCCGAGGCCCTCGACGTGCTGATGGAGGCCGTGGCGCCGGGCGTGACCACGGAAGCCCTGGACAGCCTCGCCTACACCTTCGCCATGGACCACGGCGCCTACCCGGCGTCCCTGCTCTATCGCGGCTACCCCAAATCCATCTGCACTTCGATCAACCACGTGGTCTGCCACGGCATCCCCAACGACAAGCCCCTGCGCGAGGGCGACATCGTCAACCTCGACATCTGTCTCATCGTCGATGGCTGGCACGGTGATTCGAGCCGCATGGCCTATGTCGGCGAGGTGCCGCGCAAGGCCCAGCGCCTGTGCGAGATCACCCACGAGTGCCTCATGCGCGGCATCGCGGCGATCAAGCCCGGCGGCTCCACCACCGATATCGGCCGGGCGATCCAGGCCTATGCCGAGGCCGAGCGCTGCTCCGTGGTGCGCGACTTCTGCGGCCACGGCCTCGGGCGCCTGTACCACGACGCCCCGACCATCCTGCACTACGCCGAGCCGAGCTACGACGTGACGTTCAAGCCCGGCCAGTTCTTCACCGTGGAGCCGATGATCAACCTCGGCCGCCCCGCCGTGAAGGTGCTGTCCGACGGCTGGACGGCCGTGACGCGGGACCGCTCGCTGTCGGCCCAGTTCGAGCACACGGTGGCGGTGACGGAGACGGGCGCCGAGATCTTCACGTTCTCGCCGAAAGGCCTGCACCAGCCGGTCAATCCGGCGGCCTGAGCCCGTCCCATGACTCGCCGCCGACCTCCCGACGCTCCCCTGCCGTCCGGCGAGGCCGGGCCGGCGGAGGCCGAGCCGCACTACCTCGGCCACCGCGACCGCCTGCGCGCCCGGTTCGCGCAGGGCGGCGCCGATGCCCTGCCGGATTACGAACTCCTCGAACTTGCCTTGTTTCGCGCCATTCCCCGGCGCGACGTGAAGCCCCTCGCCAAGGCGCTGATCCGCCGTTTCGGCAGCTTCGCCGAGGTGATCTCTGCCGAGCCGGCCCGACTTGCCGAAATCGAAGGCATCGGCGCCGGGGTCATCGCCGACCTGAAGCTCATCGAAGCGGCAGGCCATCGCCTGGCCAGGGGCGCCATCGCGGCCCGCCCCCTGCTGTCGTCGTGGAGCGCCGTCCTGCAGTATTGCCGGGCCACCATGGCGTTCGCGGCGCGCGAGCAGTTCCGGGTGCTGTTCCTCGACCGGCGCAACCACCTCATCGCCGACGAGGTCCAGGGGCGCGGCACCGTCGATCACACCCCGGTCTATCCCCGCGAGGTGGCGCGCCGCGCCCTCGAACTGTCGGCCACCGCCATCATCCTGGCCCACAACCACCCGTCCGGCGACCCGACCCCGTCGGCGGCGGACATCCGCATGACCCGCGAGATCGTCGGCGTCCTCGACCCCCTGGGCATCCTCGTTCACGACCATGTCATCCTCGGACGCGACGGCCATGCGAGCTTCAAGGGTTTGAAGCTCATCTGACCGTGTCGGCTCGCGCCCGGCGTGTTAGCGTCCGCCGCAAGGGGTCCGCCGAGACCTCGAACGGCCGGCCGGCCCGCCCCTGGCGCGCCTCTTGCCTGGAACCTGGCGTTTAAGGGAGGCGTATATGGCGCTCGCTGCGTTCGACGAGATGACCGGGTTTCCCGATGGGGTCCTGCAGGGGGCCTCCCAAGGCGGGACCCTCGACGATGCGGCCGTGCGCGAAGCGTACACCAGCCTGAAATCGTGGCTCGACACCACGCCGCCGGAGCATTTCAACACCCGCCGCAGCCAGGCGGAGATGCTGTTCCGCCGCATCGGCATCACCTTCGCGGTCTACGGCGCCAATGAATCCACCGAGCGGCTGATCCCGTTCGACATCATTCCCCGGGTGATCACCAAGCCGGAGTGGAGCTTTCTGGAGCGCGGCCTCAAGCAGCGCGTCACCGCCATCAACGCCTTCCTGAAGGACATCTACGGCGCCCAGGACTGCATCAAGGCCGGCATCATCCCGGCCGACCTGGTCTATCGCAATCCGCACTACCGCATGGAGATGCGCGCCTTCCGGGTGCCGCACGACCTCTACGTCCACATCGCCGGCATCGACATCGTGCGGACCGGCGAGAACGACTTCTTCGTGCTGGAGGACAACGCCCGCACCCCGTCCGGCGTGTCCTACATGCTGGAGAACCGCGAGGTGATGCTGCGGCTGTTCCCGGAGCTGTTCTCCCGCCACCGCGTGGCGCCCGTCGAGAACTACCCCGACGCCCTGCTCGCCACCCTGCGGTCGCTGGCCCCCTCGACGGCGACCCGCGACCCCACCGTCGCCCTGCTGACGCCGGGGCGCTACAACTCGGCGTTCTACGAGCACTCGTTCCTGGCCGACAAGCTCGGCGTCGATCTGGTGGAGGCCTCCGACCTCTTCACCAAGGACGACGTGGTCTACATGCGCACCACGGAAGGGCCGCGCCGGGTCGACGTGCTCTACCGCCGCCTCGACGACGACTTCCTCGACCCCCTGGTGTTCCGGCCCGACTCGGTCCTCGGCGTGCCCGGCCTCATGAACGCCTACGAGCGCGGGACCGTGACCCTCGCCAACGCCGTCGGCACCGGCATCGCCGACGACAAGGCGGTCTACAGCTACATGCCCGAGATCGTGCGGTTCTTTACGGGCGAGGAGCCGATCCTGCACAACGTGCCGACCTATCGCTGCCGCGAGAAGGAGGCGTTCGCCTACGTCATGGACAACCTCAAGGACCTCGTGGTCAAGGAGGTCAACGGCTCGGGCGGCTACGGCATGCTCGTCGGCCCGCACGCGACGAAGCGCGAGATCGAGGAGTTCGGGCGGAAGCTCCGCCACGCGCCGGACGGCTTCATCGCCCAGCCGACCCTGGCGCTCTCCACCTGCCCGACCTTCGTGGCCTCGGGGGTGGCGCCGCGCCACGTCGATCTGAGGCCCTTCGTCCTGTGCGGCTCCGACGAGATCCGCATCGTGCCGGGCGGCCTCACCCGCGTCGCCCTCAAGGAGGGGTCGCTGGTGGTCAATTCGAGCCAGGGCGGCGGCACCAAGGACACCTGGGTCCTCGACGCCTGACAATCGCGCGCCCATTGACGGCGGGCCGGGCCGGGCACGCTTCCCAACCCGTCGCCGCCTCCGCATAGTCCCCCTCAGCCCAACGGCCGCCGTGCGAAGCGCGGTGTCCGGCGTCTCAACGGAAGCCCATGCTGTCCCGGACCGCAGACAACCTGTACTGGCTCTCGCGTTACGTCGAGCGGGCCGAATTCGTCGCCCGCATCCTCGACGCGGCGCACCGCCTCGCGGCCCTGCCGTCGAGCTACGGCGGCGGCGAGACCAACGAATGGGCCTCGGCGCTGGCGTCCGCCGGCGATCCGGAGGTGTTCAAGCCGCTCTACGACGGCATCACCGAGGCGACCGTCTGCAACTTCCTGGCGTTCAGCCCGCACAACCCGTCCTCGATCCGCTCCTGCATCGAGACGGCGCGCGAGAACGCCCGCAGCGTGCGCACGGCGCTGACCACGGAGATGTGGGACGCCATCAACGGCGCGTGGCTGGAGTTGCGCAACTACGAGGGGCGCGAGCTCAACCGCGACGAGTTCTCCCGCTTCCTCGAATGGGTGAAGGGCGTGTCCCTCGCCTTCGACGGCTCGGCCTACCGCACCATGCTGCGCAACGACGCCTACTGGTTCACCCGGCTCGGCACCGCCATCGAGCGGGCCGACAACACCGCCCGCATCCTCGACGTGAAGTACCGCATCCTCCTGCCCGCCACCGAGCGGGTCGGCGGCAGCCTCGACTACTTCCAGTGGACCACGATCCTGCGCGAGGTCTCGGCCTTCAACGCCTATCACTGGGTCTACCGCGAGAGCGTGAAGCCCCTGCTGGTGGCCGATCTGCTCATCCTCAACCGGCAGATGCCGCGCTCCCTCCACAACTGCTACGGCATGCTGGTGGAGCATCTCGACCTCATCGCCGACGCCTACGGCCGGCGCGGCGCCAGCCAGCGGCTGGCCAGCAACACCCTGGCGCACCTGGAGGGCGAGAACATCGACCGGATCTTCACCTCCGGCCTGCACGAGTTCGTCACGGCGTTCATCGCCGAGAACAACCGCCTCGGCGCAGCGGTCATCGAGCAATATCTGGTGTAGTGGTTCCGACCCGGTCGGCACCCGCGAAAAGGTCGCCTCATGCGAATCCGCGTCTTTCATGAGACCAACTACACCTACGAGCATCCCGCCCGGAACCTGATCCAGGTCCTGCGCCTGCGTCCGCGCGACCATGACGGCCAGTACGTCCGGCGCTGGCGCATCGAGCCGTCCATCGACGGCCGGATCAGCGAGCGCGAGGACGGCTTCGGCAACGTGGTGCACTGGTTCACCGCCGACGAGCCGGCGGAATCCCTGACCATCCGCGTCACCGGCGAGGTCGACACCAACGAGATGCACGGGGTGGTGCGCGGCACCGTCGAGCGCCTGCCCGACGAGTTCTACCTGCGCGATTCCGACCTCGCCCTCGCGAGCGAGCCGATCCAGGCCTTCGCCCGGGAGGTCCGGGCCGCCGGCGACACCTCGCCCCTGCCCTGCCTGCACCGGCTGCTCGCCGCCGTGCACGATCGCGTCACCTTCGAGCCGGGACCGACGAGCGCCAGCACCACGGCGGCGCAGTCGTTCGAGCAGGAGAAGGGCGTCTGCCAGGACCTCACCCACATCTTCATCGCCGCCGCGCGCCACCTCGAGATCCCGACCCGCTACGTCTCGGGCTACTTCCACCGCGACGACGGGATGGTCGATCAGGAGGCGGGCCATTCCTGGGTCGAATCCCTGGTGCCCAACCTCGGCTGGGTCGGCTTCGACCCCGCCCACGGCATCGCCACCACGGAAGCGCATATCCGCGTCGCCATCGGCCTCGACTACCTCGGCGCGGCCCCGATCCGCGGCAGCCGCATGGGTGGCGGCACGGAAACCCTCGACGTGAAGCTCCGCGTCGAGCAAGCACAGGCGACGGTCCAGGCCTGAGTTCCACCGGCCACTGGACGCGAAGAAAGCTCGAGACGATGACCTACTGCGTTGGTGTGCTGGTCGAGGAGGGCCTGGTGATGATCGCCGATACCCGCACCAATGCGGGCCTCGACGACATCTCCACCTACCGCAAGCTCCACCACTTCAACGTGCCGGGCGAGCGGGTGATGATGCTGGCATCCGCCGGCAACCTCTCCATCACCCAGTCGGTCCTGAGCCTGCTCTCGGAGGGCGTCGAGGGCGATGCGGGCGAGCCGAAGATGAAGCTCCTCGAGGCGCCGACCATGTTCCAGGCGGCCCAGCTCGTCGGCCGGGCCATCCGCCGGGTGCGCGAGATCGAGAAGGTCGCCTTCGAGGCGGCGAACCTGCGCTTCTCCGTCTCGCTCCTGTTCGGCGGCCAGATCGGCACCGACCCGATGAAGCTGTACCTCATCTATTCCGCCGGGAATTTCATCGAGTGCAGCGGCGATGCGCCGTTCCTGCAGATCGGCGAGCACAAGTACGGCAAGCCGATCCTCGACCGGGCGGTGAAGTACGAGACCGATCTCTACGACGCCCTCAAGGTCGGCCTCGTCTCCATGGACTCGACCATGCGGTCCAACCTCGGCGTCGGCCTGCCCATCGACATCGCGCTTGTGCGCCGCGACGCCCTCACCCTCGAGGTCAACCACCGCATCGAAGCGGGCGAAGGCTATTTTCACGACCTGCGCGAGCGCTGGTCGGCGGCCCTGCGCGCCGCCCACCGGGCGATCCCGCGCCCGCCCTACGGCCCGGCGGCCGACCCGAAGTAGTTTTTCGGCGTTTCGCAGCGCGTTCAGCCCTCTCCCGAGGGGGCTACGGCCTTCACACATCCCGCGGGCAGCGCAGGTCCCCTCTCCTTCCAGGAGAGGGAGCCCCGGTGCGCCTCCCGCCCGCATGCGGATGCCTGCCGCTGCACGGGATCGGTTCATTCGCAGTTGTGTGAATCCTACAGCCCGAGGGGGGAGTTGGTTTCCAGCGCCGCTTTACGTCCTCCAGGCGTCGAGAAGCGTGCGCACGTCGCCGGCGGGGTCGCCGCCGCGCATCAGGCCGCCCATGACGGCGATCCCGGCGGCCCCCGCCACCCGGCATGGCCGGACCCCCTCGCGTGTGATGCCCCCCAGGGCGATGACCGGCAGGCCGTGGCGACTCGCCGCCCGCAAGGCCTCCGGCCCCAGGGCGGGGCCGTAGCCGGGCTTGCTCGGCGTCGCGAAGATCGGGCTCAGGGTGGCGTAGTCCGCGCCGTGCCGGGCGGCCGCCTCGACGTCTCCGATGGTGTGTGCGGAAACTCCGATCAGACCCGCGGGCAGGCGGCGGCGCGCCTCCGTCATGTCGGCCGGTGTCGCCCCACCGGGCAGGTGGACGCCGTCCGCGCCGAGTGCGGCGGCGAGTGCCGCGTCGCCTCCGAGACTGAGGACGCCCCCCCGGGCGCGTACCCGCGCCAACACCGCACGGGCCAGTGTCTCGCGCGGGCCCGGCGCCAGATCGCGCTCGCGGAACCACACCCAGCGCGCCCCGCCCGCGAGAAGGGCATCGACGCGGGCGGCGAGGGCAAGTCCGGACGGGCCACAGGGGTCCCTTGTCGGCGGCCCCTCCATCGGGTGACCGGCCGGACGTTCGGTGTCGGTCGCGACCGGCCCCCTCTCCTGGAAGGAGAGGGCTGGGGTGAGGTGTGGGACATCTCCGAAAAACTCACACACCTCACCCTGTCCCTCTCCTTTCAGGAGAGGGGACCCGCGCCCGAGACCGGCCGCATTGTCGAGCGACCCGAAGGATGCCCGGTCCGTCACCACCAGGAGCGGCGACGGCAGCGCCCTCACGAGCCGACGAGGCCGAGCTGCGGGCTCGACGGTTCCGCCCGGCCCCGCCGCGGGATGCGACCGGCCCGATGCGCGAGGCGGCCCGCTTCCACGGCGAGACCCATGGCGCGGGCCATGCGCACGGGGTCGTCGGCTTTGGCCACCGCCGTGTTGAGAAGGCAGCCCGCCGCTCCGAGCTCCATGGCGATGACGGCGTCGGACGCCGTGCCGATGCCGGCATCGACGATGACGGGCACGGGTGAGCGCCGGCAGATCAGTTCGAGGTTGGCGGGGTTCGCGACCCCCATGCCCGACCCGATGAGCGACCCCATGGGCATCACGGCGGCGCAGCCGATGTCGGCGAGGCGCTGGCAGACCACCGGATCGTCGTTGCAGTAGGGCAGCACCGTGAACCCGTCGTCCACGAGGTGGCGGCAGGCCTCGAGCAGCTCGGCGACGTCCGGGTACAGGGTCTCGCGGTCGCCGATGACCTCGACCTTGACCCAGGTGGTGTCGAGGGCCTCGCGGGCGAGTTCGGCCGTCATGATCGCGTCGCGGGCCGTCTCGCAGCCGGCGGTGTTGGGCAGGAAGCGGTAGCCCTTCAGCTTGCTGACCGTGTCCGAGCCGTGGCCCTGCAGCGAGACCCGGCGGATGGAGGCGGTGACCACCTCGGCGCCCGACGCCGCCACGGATTCGGCCATGATCGTCTGCGTCGGGTAGCCGGCCGTGCCGATGAACAGGCGGGAGCCCAGGGTGATGCCGGCGATGATCAGGGGGTCGTGGTGCCGGTCGTCGTGGGGTTCGGTCATGGTGTCAGCCTCCCTGCATGGCGCGGACGATCTCGACCCGGTCGCCCTCTGCCAGTTGCGTCGCTTCCCAGTCCCGGCGGCGGATCACCGCGCCGTTGAGGGCGATGGCGATGCCCTGCGGGCTCGCGATGCCGGTCTCCTCGGCCTCGATCCGGAACAGGGCGTCGAGAGTTTCGGCCGCGCTCTCGTGGGGCTGGCCGTTGAGGGTGAGCTTCATGCGGTCGCCCTCTTTGACACCGGGGCGAAGCGGGCGCGGCCGAAGGCGCGGGCGTAGTCCGGCAAGGCGCCCTCCGTCAGCAGGGCCGCCACGGCGTCGGCGGTGGCGGGTGCCAGGAGGTAGCCGTTGCGGTGGTGGCCCGTCGCCACGACGAGGCCGGGGGCCAGGGTGTCGATGATCGGGGCATCGTCGTCGGAGGTCGGGCGGTAGCCGCTCCACACGGCCTCCACCGCCATCTCCTCGATGCCGGGCAGGACGCGCCGGGCGCCCTCCAGCAGGGCGTAGAGCCCGCCCGCCGTGACGCCGGGGGTGAAGCCGCAATCCTCCACCGTCGCCCCGACGATGAGGTGGCCGTCGCTTTTGGGCGCCATGTGGACCTGCTCGGTCCAGACCATGTGGCTGAGCGTGCCGGTGCGGGCCGTGGTGCGCAGGGCCAGGGACTGGCCTTTCAGGGGCCGAACCGGCAGGGCGAGGGCCTCGGGCAGGAGGCCCGCCTGCCCGCTCCAGGCCCCGGCGGCGAGGATGACGGTCCCGGCCGCGATCCGGCCCTGTCCGGTGGAGAGTCCGGTGACCCGGCCGTCTTCCCAGTCCAGGGCCTCGACGGGGCAGGCCTCGACGATGGTGACGCCCGCCGCCACGCAGGCCCGGATCAGGGCGGCCATGACCCGGCTCGGATCGACCTGATGGTCGCGGGGGCAGAACAGGCCGGCGGTGACGGCTGGGCGCAGGGCCGGCTCGCGGGCGCGCACCTGCGGGCCGCTGAGCCAGGTGGCGTCCAGCCCCGAGCGGATCTGCAGGTCGTGGCGAAACCGCAGGCGGTCGACCTCGTCGCGGCCGATGGCGAGGACCAGGGTGCCCTCCTGCCGGTAGTCGATGTCGACGCCGGACGCCGCCTGGAGGTCGTCGCGGAATCCCGGCCAGCGCGACAGGCTCTCGAGCGCCAGGGGCAGCAGGGGATCGGAACCGGGCTCGTGCTCGGCGGCCGGGGCCAGCATGCCGGTGGCGGCGAGACTCGCCCCCGCGCCCACGGTCTCGCGCTCGACGACGGTGACGGACCGGCCGCCTTGCGCGAGGCGCCAGGCCATGGACAGGCCGATGAGGCCGCCGCCGACGATGGCGACATCGCTCCGTGCCGGCAGGGCCGACGGCGCCCGCGGCGTGGCGGGCGAACGCCTGAGATCGATGGGTCGGGTGGGGTTCGGCTCCAAGACAACCTCCGCGACGCGACGCAGAGACAGTGGGCCTGTGCGCCTCGCGAGGCGCGTGCCGGGCTTTGAAAAAACACGGCGGTCCAATCCCTACGCCGGTATGAACCGGTTCAGGTTCGAAGGATTTCCGCGCCGCCGCCCGCCAAGGGACGACTCATCGGTTTCTCAGCCCCTTGCCGGGGATCTCCCTGGAACACCCCCGATGTGGGCCGGGACGGCGCTCCGGTCAACACCCCGTCGGCCTTGTCAGACCGTCGCGGGGGCGCGTCCGGGGCGGAACACGCGCATGGGCTCGGCGAAGCCGTCGAGGGTGTGGGCGCCGAGGGGCACCGGATCGCCCCACAGGAAGTCGACGAAGGGCTTCGACATCAGCAGGGGTTCGCCCAGCGTCCGGTTGAGGCGGGCGAGGCGGCTGGCGAGGTTCACGTCGCGGCCGATGACCGTGAAGTCGAGGCGCGCACCGGAGCCGACGTTGCCGTAGGCGGCCTCGCCGTGGTGGAGCGCGATGCCCGCCGCCACGGGCTGGGCAAAGCGCCCGAGGCCGTTGGCCTCGTCGAGGGCCGCCAGCGCGCTCTGGGCCGCCGTGAGGGCCCCCTTGGCCGCGCCGCCGAGGTCGTCGCCGCGCTCGCGAAAGATCGCCAGCAGGCCGTCGCCGAGGTACTTCAGCACCTCGCCGCCCTCGCGCTCGATGGCCGGCACGAGGCAGTCGAAGAAGATGTTCAGGAGGTCCACCGCCTCCTCCGGGGTCATCTCGGCGGAGATGCGGGTGTAGTCGCGCATGTCGGCGAAGAAGATCGCCGAGCGGATGCGCTGGACGTGGCCGCGCCGGATCGAGCCGGCCAGGATCGCCTTGTGCGGCTCGTCGCCGACATAGATCCGGAGCACGTGGTCGAGCTGCTTGTTGATGCTGCGCATCTCCATCACGGCGGCCAGCGTCGGGATGACGAAGCGCAGGATCGCCACGTCCTCATCGCGAAAACCGTCCTCGCTCCGGGTGGCGAAGGTGATGCCGTTGCGGGTGCCGTTGGTGAAGAACAGGGGTGCCACGATGTAGTGGCGGTAGCCCCCGGCCTTGAGGTCGGGGATCACCGCGTAGGCGTCGGACTCCGTCTCGGCGAGATCGAGGATCAGCCATTCCCCGGTCTCGTGGACCGTCTGGAACGGGCTCTCGCGGTAGGCCTTGTCGGAGGCGTCGCCGTGCGGAAACAGCCGCACCGTCGAGCCCGATTCCCGGGTCCAGAACCGGCCGACGCCGGAATACTCGGAATGCAGGGCGTCGATGGCCGTGGTCGCCCGGTCCACCGGCACGCCGAGGTCGATGAGGCGCTCGGCCAGCCCCGCCAGCAGGTCCTCGGCGTTGGGCATCCGCGCGCCCTCGCTCAGCAGCCAGTCGCGCAGGGCCACGCATTGCTGCAGGGCGCCGAACGGCACGTCGTTCGCTTCCGACCCGTCGGCTTCGGCGGTGGGCGGCGACTGGGGTGGGCCTCGATCGAGCATGGCGCCTGGCTGGATTACGGGGCCGGATCGGGCAACCGGACTGTCGGCATCGCCCCCGAGCCGGCGGCGCCCTCGCGCCACCGGATCTTGTTCGCGCTCAGTTGTCGAGGAAGCTCCGGAGCTTGCGCGACCGGCTCGGGTGCTTGAGCTTGCGCAGGGCCTTCGCCTCGATCTGGCGGATGCGCTCGCGGGTCACCGAGAATTGCTGGCCGACCTCTTCGAGGGTGTGGTCGGTGTTCATGCCGATGCCGAAGCGCATGCGCAGCACGCGCTCTTCGCGAGGGGTCAGCGACGCGAGGACGCGCGTCGTGGTCTCGCGCAGGTTCGATTGGATCGCCGCGTCGATGGGCAGGACGACGTTCTTGTCCTCGATGAAGTCGCCGAGGTGCGAATCCTCCTCGTCGCCGATCGGGGTTTCGAGGGAGATCGGCTCCTTGGCGATCTTCAGGACCTTTCGGACCTTTTCGAGCGGCATGGCCAGCTTCTCGGCCAGCTCCTCCGGGGTCGGCTCGCGGCCGATCTCGTGCAGCATCTGGCGAGACGTCCGGACGATCTTGTTGATCGTCTCGATCATGTGCACCGGGATGCGGATGGTCCGCGCCTGATCCGCGATCGAGCGGGTGATGGCCTGACGGATCCACCACGTGGCGTAGGTCGAGAACTTGTAGCCGCGGCGGTACTCGAACTTGTCGACGGCCTTCATCAGGCCGATGTTGCCCTCCTGGATCAGGTCGAGGAACTGCAGGCCGCGGTTGGTGTACTTCTTGGCGATGGAGATCACGAGGCGGAGGTTCGCCTCAATCATCTCCTTCTTGGCCTGACGGGCTTCGCGCTCGCCCTTCTGGACCATGTTGACGATCTTGCGATATTCGCCGATTTCGAGGCCGGTTTCGGAGGCGAGCGTCAGGATCTGCTCGCGCAGGCGGACGACCTCCTTCTGGCCCTTCTCGACGAGGTTCTTCCAGCCGCGGCCGCCGAGGCTGCCGACGCGCTCCATCCAGTTCGGATCGAGCTCCCAGCCCTGGTAATGGCGCAGGAACTCGTCGCGGGCGACGCCGTGGGTCTCGGCGTAGCGCATCAGGCGGCCCTCATGCGAGATGAGGCGCTTGTTGATGTCGTAGAGCTGCTCGACCAGGGCCTCGATGCGGTTGGCATTGAGGGACAGCGACTTCACGTCGGTGACGACGATGTCCTTGAGCTCCTCGCGCTTGCGCGCCTGGGCGTCGGTCTGTGTGCCGCCCGAAGCCTTCAGCTCGGCATGCTCGCTCTGGAGCTTGCGCAGCTTCTTGTAGTTGTTGGCGATGTTGTCGAACGTCTCGAGGACGCGCGGCTTGATCTCGGTCTCCATGGCCGCCAGGGAGACGTTGTTCTCCATGTCGTCCTCGTCGTCGCCCTCGGGCGCCGCCGGGGTCTCGGCCTCGGCCTCCTCGGTCTCCTCGCCGCCCTCCGCGATCTGCATCGCGTTCTTGGCGTCGGGGCCGGCATAGGTGGCCTCGAGATCGATGATCTCGCGCAGGAGCACCCGTCCGTCGACGAGCTCGTCGCGCCAGATGATGATGGCCTGGAAGGTCAGCGGGCTCTCGCACAGGCCGGCGATCATCGCCTCGCGGCCCGCCTCGATGCGCTTGGCGATGGCGATCTCGCCCTCGCGCGACAGGAGCTCGACGGAGCCCATCTCGCGCAGGTACATGCGCACGGGATCGTCCGTGCGGTCGGTGGGCTCCTTGGTGGTGGTCTCGCGCACGGCCGGGGCCTTGGTCGGCGCGATCTCGGCGACCTCGGTCCCCTCCGCGCCGTCCTCGTCCTCGGACGCCTCGCCGTTGGGCTTGGCTTCGCCGGCGGTCTCCTCGGTCTCCTCCGCCTCGACGACGTTGATGCCCATCTCGGAGAGCTGGGACAGCACGTCCTCGATCTGGTCGGGGTCGGACTGGCCGTCGGGCAGGACCTCGTTGATCTCCTCGTAGGTGATGTAGCCGCGCTTCTTGGCGAGCTTCACCATCCGCTTGACGGAGGCATCCGTCAGATCGAGGAGCGGCCCGTCCGTCTGTGCCTCGGGGGCAGCATCGGTCTCGTCCCGTTCCGTTGCCTTCGTCGCCATGGTCCGCCTATGGTTGTCGTGGCAATGTCGCGCGGGAGCGTGTGTCTCACTCCGCGTCGCCGACGCTGCAATGCATATGGTGTGCGGGACGCCGAAAAGCGCCCGCGTCGATCTCAGATCCCGGTATGCAAGCGAGACGCTTGACCGATTGTTAACCATGCGCCGCCTTCGGCGCGTGAATTCCGTTCCTTCGAAGGGCCTAGCCCGCCGCCGCGTCGGCGTCGGGCCCGCCCTCCTCCGCCTCCGCTCCGGCGACAACGGCCATACGTTGCTTCACGTCACACAGCCAAGCGAAGTTCGCCTCCGTGAAGTCCTCGGCCAGAGCATGTTCGGCAAGGCGGAGTTCGCTATTTAGCGCGCCGGACTTGCG
Source organism: Methylobacterium sp. WL69 (assembly GCF_008039485.1). NCBI lineage: Bacteria > Pseudomonadati > Pseudomonadota > Alphaproteobacteria > Hyphomicrobiales > Methylobacteriaceae > Methylobacterium > Methylobacterium sp. WL69. The sequence goes on from NZ_VRUZ01000003.1 coordinate 94,287, forward strand.
GTGCAAGATCACGGCCTGACGCAATGCGTCTTCGAGACGCACGGGATCGGCATGCGCGTCAAGGGTCCATCGATCGCCCGGACGCACATGCGTGGCGAGCCGCGTCGCCGCCTCCGCGAGTCCGGCCCGGCGCAGGCGGGCCTCCAGAACCTCGACATCGGGCTGTCCGGCATCGGCATGGCTGTCGAGCAGAAGGGAGCGCAGGGCCTGCGCGTCGAGATCGCCGAGTTCGAGTTCGGCCAGATCCTCGGCCTCGATCCCCAGCAATTCCGGGTGGACGAGGAGGCTCGACACGATCATCGCCTCGCGGTCGCGAAACGCCACGGGACCGGCGGCGTTGGTCTCGCCGGCGTAGAGCGGATTGAACTTCGTCGTGATGCGCGGCGACGGCGGCGGATCGCCCGGGCGCGGGGCGCGCTGGTACGCCGGCCGGCTCGCCCCGCCCTGGCGGGGTTCCCACGGACCGCGCCGGCCCTGATTCGCCTGGGGCGAGAGCGCGCGCAGGCGGCCCTCGATCTCGTCGCGGTAGAAACCGCGCACGGTCTCGTCGCGGATGCCGGCCACCATCTCCCGCAGGGTCTTGGCGAGACCCGCCCGGCGCTCGGGCGTGTCGAGGGGGGCGCCCTCCGTGGCCCGCGACCACAGCACCTCCACCAGCGGCCGAGCGCCCTCCAGCACCCGGTCGATGGCGGCCTTGCCCTCGGAGCGCAGGAGGTCGTCGGGGTCCTGCCCCTCGGGCAGCATGGCGAAACGCAGGGATTTTCCCGGTGTCAGGCCCGGCAGGGCGACGTCGAGGGCCCGGAAGGCGGCGCGCTGGCCGGCGCCGTCGCCGTCGAAGCACAGGATCGGCTCGTCGCCGTGGCGCCACAGGAGCGCGACCTGCTCCTCGGTGAGCGCCGTGCCCAGCGGCGCCACGGCGTTGGGGTGGCCGGCCAGCGTCATGGCGATGACGTCGACGTAGCCCTCCACCGCGATGATCGTGCCGCGATCGTGCGCGGCCTTGCGGGCGCCGTGGAGGTTGTAGAGGATCTGGCCCTTGTGGAAGAGCGGCGTTTCCGGCGAGTTCATGTACTTCGCCTTGGCGTCGGCCTGCATCGCCCGGCCGCCGAAGGCCACGACCCGGCCGCGGCTGTCGGTGATGGGAAACATCACCCGGTCGCGGAACTTGTCGAACGGCACCTTGATGTCGTCGCCGGTGACCAGCAGGCCGAGCTCGGCCATCATCTCCTTCGCGACGTCCTTGGCGGCGAGGTGATCGCGCAGGGCGTAGCGGTCGGACGGGGCGTAGCCGAGGCGGAAGCGGGCGCGGGTGTCGAGGCCGAGCTGGCGCCGGTCGAGGTAGGCCCTGGCCTCGATCCCGGCGCGCCCCGCCAGCTGCGCCTCGTAGAACGCGGCCGCCATCTCCATCACGTCGAGGGCGCCGGCGCGCTTCGTCTCCATCTCGCGGGTGTCGGCGCTGGGGGTCGGCAGGCTGACGCCGGCTTCGGAGGCCAGCCGCTCGACGGCCTCGGGAAAGCTCAGGCCCTCCGTCTCCATGAGGAAGGTGAACACGTCGCCGTGCTTGCCCGACGAGAAGCAGTGATAGAACTGCTTCTGGTCGTTGACGTAGAAGGACGGCGACTTTTCCGCATTGAACGGCGACAGGCCGCGCCACTCGCGGCCCGCCTTCTTCAGGCGGACGCGGCGCCCGACCACGTCGGAGGCGGGCAGGCGCGCACGGATCTCTTCGAGGATGTGGGGCGGATAGCGCATGGGACCTCTGCGGCCGCCGGAGTCTAGCGCACGAGGCTTAAGGAGTCGCGAATGTCCGCTGTCGCGGCTCGCCCTCGGCGATCCGGGCGAGTCTCACGCCTTGGCGTTCAGCACCTCTTTCACCAGCCCGCTCGCCTTGCCGAAATCCATGCGGCCGGCATAGGCCGCCTTCAGGGACGCGATGACCTTGCCCATGTCCTTCGGACCGGCGGCGCCCGTTTCGGCGACGGCGCCCTCGATGGCGGCGCGGGTCTCGGCCTCGTCCATCTGCTGGGGCAGGTAGCCGGCGATGATCGCGGCCTCGGCGCGCTCGTTCTCGGCGAGCTCGGGGCGGCCGCCCTGGTCGTAGACGCCGGCCGATTCGTTGCGCTGCTTGATCATCTTCTGCAGGAGGGCGAGGATCTCCTCGTCGGTGGGCTGCTCCTTGCCGAGACCCCGTGCCTCGATGTCCTTGTCCTTCAGGGCGGCCTGGATCATCCGGACGGTGGCGAGCTTCGCCTTGTCGCCGGCCTTCATGGCCTCCTTCATCTCGGTGGTGAGGCGGGCGCGCAGCATGGGGATCTCCTGATCGGGCTGGTCTGTGAATTGCTGAGTGGAGCGTGCGTCTTGAGCCGGGGGATGCGCGGGGCCACATTGACCCCATCGCCGCCCGCTCGGTATGAGCGCCGCACGACAAGCCACCCGCGTGCGCCGTGTCGCACGGCAAGCGCCGTGTCGCACGGCGCCGGGATCGGCCGGACATAAGCGAGATCACGCCGATGCTGCAAGATGAAGGCGCCCGCGCGCACCCCGCCGCACACCCGGCTCCACACCCCGCCCCCTGGGCCGAGCCCGTCGCCACCGCCCTCCTCGTCCTCGCCGACGGCACAATCCTCGAAGGCTTCGGCATCGGCCAGACCGGCGCGGCCGACGGCGAGGTCTGCTTCAACACGGCGATGACGGGCTACCAGGAGATCCTGACCGACCCGTCCTATGCCGGGCAGATCGTCACCTTCACCTTCCCGCACATCGGCAACACCGGCACCAACGACGAGGATCTGGAGAGCCTCGACGCCGCCCCGGCTTCGGGCGTGCGCGGCGCCGTCATCGCCTCGGCGGTGACCAATCCGTCGAGCTGGCGCTCGTCGAGCCACCTCGACGCCTGGCTCAAGGCGCGCGGCATCGTGGGCATCACCGGGGTGGACACCCGGGCGCTCACCGCCCTGATCCGCGACCACGGCATGCCCAACGCCGTCATCGCCAACAGTTCCGACGGCACCTTCGACCGTGACGCCCTGAAAGCCCGCGCCGCCGCCCTCGCCCCCATGGAGGGCCTCGACCTCGTGCCGCCGGTGACCAGCCGTGCCACCTCCGCCTGGTCGCAGACCACCTGGGGCGTGAAGACCGGCTACGGCGACCGCCCGGCCGGCCAGGGCCTGAAGGTCGTGGCCATCGATTACGGCGTGAAGCGCAACATCCTGCGCCTGCTGGCGGAAGCCGGCTGCGACGTCACCGTGGTGCCGGCGACCACGAGTGCGGCCGAGATCATGGCCATGAAGCCCGACGGCGTGTTCCTGTCGAACGGCCCCGGCGACCCGGCGGCGACGGGCGAATACGCTGTCCCGGTGATCCGCGAGCTCCTGTCCGAAAAGGTGCCGACCTTCGGCATCTGCCTCGGACACCAGCTCATGGGCCTGGCGCTCGGCGGCCGCACGGTGAAGATGGCCCAGGGTCACCACGGTGCGAACCACCCGGTGAAGGACAAGACCACCGGCAAGGTCGAGATCGTGTCCATGAACCACGGCTTCGCCGTCGATCCGGGGAGCCTGCCCGCGACGGCGGTGGAGACCCACGTCTCCCTGTTCGACGGGTCGAATTGCGGCCTCTCGCTCACCGACCGTCCGGCCTTCTCGGTGCAGCACCACCCCGAGGCCTCGCCGGGGCCGCGCGACAGCCACTACCTGTTCGAGCGTTTCGTCGCCCTCATGCGGGCGGGCAAGCCCGAGACGATCCACGCCGTGGCGGAGTGAGGCGCACCCCTCGCGCCGCGCCGTGCCTCGATGGCCTGCCCCGATATGGACCGGGGCGCGTCACAAAATGCCCGGCATTGCCGGGCATCCTCGCCCCATTAACGGCCCGTTAACGACGATGTCCGAGGATTCGTCGAGCGGGCCTGATCCGGAATGACGGCGGGGATCTCCACATGACATTCGACGACGCGCGCGACGACTTTTCGCGGTTGCATCGCCTCTTCACCTTCCACCTCGGGGTCGGTGTCGGCCTGTCCTGGATGACGACCCTGTACGCCGCCTGCTACGCGCCGTGGGTGCGCAACATCCGCGCCCTCATCGACCCCGCCGCCGGCCTCGACCGCGTCGAGAGCACGTGGTCGTTCCTGTTCGTCCTCCCGGCGATCCTCACCATCGCCTGGCTGAGCCTGTTCTTCGGCCGCGAACTCCTGCGCCGCAGCCAGACCCTGTCCAGCGCCGCCCTCGAATTCGCCGCCGCCGCCCTCGTGGCCTTCGGGGTGTTCACCCTGTCCATCGACCGGGCCGTGGCCGCCCTCTACGCCGGGCTGTAATTCGCTCGACCGGCCGGAGGCGGACGGACCCCTCCGGCCCGCTGGGCCCCTACTGGACCTGCGCGAACAGGGGCTCGAACCGCTTCGTCGCGATCTTGCCGTGCGGGACCGCCTTGGCGGCCTCGAGATTCGCCGGCTTGTCGCCGACCACCACGAGGCCGATCATCCCCATGATGTAGTGGGGCGAGCACTTGATGCCGTAGACGCCCGGCTTGTCGAAGGTCACCACCTCCTCCTTGCCCACGACGGTCTTGAACGTGGCCGCGCCCTCGGGCGCCATGCCCTTGATCAGTTCGGCGTTGTGGCCCTTGTCCGTCGGGGCGAACTTGATGCTGTCGCCCGGCGCCAGCTTCACGAAGGCCGGCTCGAACACCATCATCCCGTCCGCGCCGCTGTTGAGGGTCTTGACCGTGACCTCGGCCGCCGTCGCGGTCGTGCCGATGACGGCGCACAGGGCGACCGTTCCGGCGAGCAAGCTCAGCTTCGTCATGCGTTTCCTCGAATGGTTCTGAACAGTATCGGCGATTATCGTCGACGATCCTCAAATAGAGCATCGATAATCCGTAGGCAAATTTTCCGATACTTGATAATTGGAACAAGTCTATTCATGAGGAGAGCTCGAGTTCCGCCGTCGGGCACGGTTCCTGCCTGTGGCCCCCGGCGGCGCCCGCTCCGCCCTTCCAAAACCGGGCGGCGGCGTGTAGACGCGACGCCTAACGACAATCCACGCCGCTCGCGCCCGCACACGGCAGTCCCCGATGGGGGCGCCGTGCGTGCCCGGGCGCGTGTCCGCAAGCCAGGGCCCCCGATGCCGAAACGCACCGATCTCTCCACGATCCTCATCATCGGTGCGGGTCCGATCGTCATCGGACAGGCGTGCGAGTTCGACTATTCCGGCACCCAGGCGTGCAAGGCCCTCCGTGAGGAGGGCTACCGGATCGTGCTGGTCAATTCGAACCCGGCCACGATCATGACCGACCCGGACATGGCCGACGCCACCTATGTCGAGCCGATCACCCCGGAGATCGTCGCCAAGATCATCGAGAAGGAGCGCCACGTGGTGCCGGGCGGCTTCGCCCTGCTGCCGACCATGGGTGGCCAGACGGCGCTGAACTGCGCCCTGTCCCTCAAGAAGATGGGCATCCTCGAAAAGTTCGACGTCCAGATGATCGGCGCCACGGCCGAGGCCATCGACAAGGCCGAGGACCGTCAGCTGTTTCGCGACGCCATGACCAAGATCGGCCTGGAGACGCCGAAATCGGCCGTCGCCAACGCCTCCGCCGCCAAGAAGGTCGACCGCGAAAAGTACCTCGCCGAAATCGCCCGGATCGAGGCCGCCACGGAGGGAGAAGCCCGCGCGGCGGCCCTGCGGGCCTTCGAGAAGAAGTGGCATTCGGGCGAGTCCGAGCGGCGCAAGCGCTACGGCGAGCACGCCATCGGGCAGGCGCTCATCGCGCTGGCCGATGTCGGCCTGCCGGCGATCATCCGCCCGTCCTTCACCATGGGCGGCACGGGTGGGGGCATCGCCTACAACCGGGAGGAATTCCTCGACATCGTCGAGCGCGGCATCGACGCCTCGCCCACCAACGAGGTCCTGATCGAGGAGAGCGTGCTCGGCTGGAAGGAGTACGAGATGGAGGTCGTTCGGGATCGGAACGACAACTGCATCATCGTCTGCTCCATCGAGAACATCGACCCGATGGGCGTCCACACCGGCGATTCCATCACGGTCGCCCCGGCGCTGACGTTGACCGACAAGGAATACCAGGTGATGCGCGACGCGTCGCTCGCGGTCCTGCGCGAGATCGGCGTCGAGACCGGCGGCTCCAACGTCCAGTTCGCCATCGACCCGGCCACGGGCCGGATGATCGTCATCGAGATGAACCCGCGCGTGTCGCGCTCGTCGGCCCTGGCGTCCAAGGCCACGGGCTTTCCCATCGCCAAGGTCGCGGCGAAGCTCGCGGTGGGCTACACCCTCGACGAGATCGCCAACGACATCACGGGCGGCGCGACCCCGGCCTCGTTCGAGCCGACCATCGACTACGTCGTCACCAAGATCCCCCGGTTCGCCTTCGAAAAATTCCCCGGCGCCGAGCCGACGCTCACCACCGCCATGAAATCCGTCGGCGAGGCCATGGCCATCGGCCGGTGCTTCGCCGAATCGCTTCAGAAGGCCCTGCGCTCCCTGGAGACGGGCCTCACCGGCCTCGACGAGATCGAGATCGAGGGCCTCGGCAAGGGCGACGACCACAACGCCATCAAGGCGGCCCTCGGGACCCCGACCCCGGACCGCCTCCTGAAGGTCGGCCAGGCCCTGCGCCTCGGCGTCAGCCACGAGGAGGTCCACGCCTCGTGCAAGATCGACCCGTGGTTCCTGGAGCAGCTCCAGGCGATCATCGACCTCGAGAACCGGGTGAAGGCCTACGGCATCCCGACGACGCCCGGGGCCCTGCGCCAGCTCAAGGCCGCCGGCTTCTCCGACGCGCGCCTCGCGGTGCTCGCCGGGACCGACGAGGATTCGGTGCGCAGGAACCGCCGGGCCCTCGGCGTCCGCCCGGTCTTCAAGCGCATCGACACCTGCGCGGCCGAGTTCAAGGCGCCCACCGCCTACATGTACTCGACCTACGTCGCCCCCTTCGCCGGGACGGTCGTGGACGAAGCGCAGCCGACAAATGCGAAAAAGGTCATCATCCTCGGCGGCGGACCGAACCGCATCGGCCAGGGCATCGAGTTCGACTATTGCTGCTGTCACGCCTGCTTCGCGCTCACGCAAGCCGGCTACGAGACCATCATGGTCAACTGCAACCCGGAGACAGTCTCCACGGACTACGACACCTCCGACCGGCTGTACTTCGAGCCCCTGACCGAGGAGGACGTCCTCGAGATCATCGAGACGGAGCGCCAGGCCGGCACGCTCCACGGCGTCATCGTCCAGTTCGGCGGCCAGACGCCCCTGAAGCTCGCCCGTGCCCTGGAGGCCGCCGGCGTGCCGATCCTCGGGACCTCGCCCGACGCCATCGATCTCGCCGAGGACCGCGACCAGTTCAAGCGCCTCCTCGACAAGCTCGGGATGAAGCAGCCCAAGAACGGCATCGCCTATTCCGTCGAGCAGAGCCGGCTGGTGGCCGCCGACCTCGGCCTGCCCTTCGTGGTGCGCCCGAGCTACGTGCTCGGCGGCCGCGCCATGGCGATCATCCGCGACGAGACCCAGTTCGCCGACTACCTCCTCGACACCCTGCCGAGCCTGATCCCCTCCGACGTCAAGGCGCGCTACCCCAACGACAAGACGGGGCAGATCAACACGGTGCTGGGCAAAAACCCGCTGCTGTTCGACCGCTACCTGTCCGACGCCACCGAGATCGACGTGGACGCGATCTGCGACGGCAAGGACGTGTTCATCGCCGGCATCATGGAGCACATCGAGGAGGCGGGCATTCACTCGGGCGATTCGGCCTGTTCCCTGCCCTCGCGCTCGCTCTCGCCCGAGACCATCGCCGAACTGGAGCGTCAGACCAGGGCCATGGCCCTGGCGCTGCAGGTCGGTGGCCTGATGAACGTGCAGTACGCCATCAAGGACGGCGCCATCTACGTTCTGGAGGTGAACCCCCGCGCCTCGCGCACGGTGCCGTTCGTGGCGAAAGTCATCGGCGAGCCCATCGCCAAGATCGCCGCCCGCGTGATGGCCGGCGAGCCCCTGGCGAGCTTCGGCCTCAAGGCCAAGGTCCTCGATCACATCGCCGTCAAGGAGGCGGTGTTCCCGTTCGCGCGCTTCCCCGGCGTCGACGTGCTGCTCGGCCCCGAGATGCGCTCCACCGGCGAGGTCATCGGCCTCGATTCGAGCTTCGGCGTCGCCTTCGCCAAGAGCCAGCTCGGCTCCGGCACCCAGGTGCCGAGGGATGGCGCAGTGTTCGTCTCCGTGCGCGACGCCGACAAGGCGCGCATCCTGCCCGCCATCCGCGAACTCGCCGGCCTCGGCTTCACCATCGTGGCCACCAGCGGCACGCAGCGCTACCTCGTCGAGAACGGCGTGCCGACGGAGCGGGTCAACAAGGTCCTGGAGGGCCGCCCCCACGTGGTCGATTCCATCAAGAACGGCGACATCCAGCTCGTGTTCAACACCACCGAGGGGGCCGGCGCCCTGTCGGACTCGCGCTCGCTGCGCCGCGCGGCCCTCTTGCATAAAGTGCCGTACTACACCACTCTCGCTGGGGCGATGGCGGCGGCCGAGGGGATCAAGGCCTATCTGGAAGGCGATCTCCAAGTCCGCGCCTTGCAGGAATACTTCGCGGCCTGAATCATTGCGTTGCGGGTGACTTGCGTCACGGCTGCGGCGCATTAGGTTCTGGACGATCTTATTCTGGCCCGGGGGGAGCGGTATCGCTTCCTTCGGGCCTCTTCATTGTGGCGCGAGACGATGACGATAGACAAGGTTCCGATGACGGTGCGCGGCTACGCGGCGCTGGAGCAGGAGTTGAAGCACCGCCAGCAGGTGGAGCGTCAGCGTATCATCCAGGCAATCTCCGAGGCGCGTGCCCTCGGCGACCTGTCGGAGAACGCCGAGTACCATGCCGCCAAGGAGGCGCAGTCCCACAACGAGGGCCGCGTCATGGAACTCGAGAGCATGATCGCGCGCGCCGAGGTGATCGACGTGACGAAGCTCTCGGGCACCAAGATCAAGTTCGGCGCCACGGTGAAACTCGTCGACGAGGACACTGAGGAGGAGAAGACCTACCAGCTCGTCGGCGAGCCGGAGGCGGACGTGCGCTCGGGCCTCGTATCCATCACCTCCCCCATCGCCCGCGCCCTCATCGGCAAGGGCGTCGGCGACACCGTCGAGGTGACGACACCGGGCGGCGGCAAGTCCTACGAGGTCGTCGCCGTCCAGTACGGCGCCTGAGCGGCCCCATGCGCAGCCTGACGCGTTGGGCCGGACTGGGAGGTCTGCTCGGCCTCCTTGCCCTCGCCGCTCCGGCGTCGGCCGAAGGCTTGCCGAGCCTGGGGGCCGAGCGCCTGTCCGGCATCCGCGTCGATGTCGGCCCCCTCCTCGCCCGGGGCGACGGCCCCCGGGCCCAGGCGCTTCAGGCCGACCTGACCGAAGCCCTGCGCAGCGAGTTCGCCGACGTCTCGGGCGGGCGCGGCCCCACCCTCGTGGTGCGCCTGCGCGCCCTGTCGATGAACCCCTATGTCGGCAATCAGGGCCGCAGCGGGTTCGGCGGCAGCATGGATTCCGATTATCTCGACGGCGAGGCCCTGCTCGTCGGGCGTCGCGGCGAGGTTCTGGCCCGGCACCCCCAGCTGTCCGTCGTGCCGGCGAGTTCGGGCGGCGCCTGGTACGATCCCGAGTCCGAGCGCCGCCGCGTGACCGCCATCGCGGCCCATTACGCCGGCTGGCTGCGCCGGGCGCTGCCGTCGAACTGACCGGTGGCCGACGTGGCGGTCGGAGACGGCGAGACCGGATGTGGAATGACCGGGATTGACGCGGCGCCGCCGATGGCGAAAGCGTCCCGGATGCATGCCATGCCCGACCCTTCGGCGCCGACCCCCTCCCCCCCGTCCGACATCGCCCGCGCCCGCGCCTGGATCGTCACCGACGGCAAGGCCGGCGACGAGAACCAGTGCCTCGGCATCGCCGAGACCCTCGGCCTGGCGTTCGAGACCCGGCGCATCGCCCCGCGGCCGCCCTTCGGATGGATGGCGCCGTGGGGGCCGGTGGACCCGGGCGACCGGCCGGGCCGGGCCCGCGGCGCCCTGTCGGGCCCCCTGCCCGACATCCTCATCGCCTCCGGCCGTCGCGCGGTACCGTATCTCCGGGCCGTGCGCGAAGCCTCCGGCGGCCGCACCTTCACGGCCTTCCTCAAGGACCCGCGCACGGGACCGCAGACCGCCAACTTCGTCTGGGTGCCGGATTACGACGACCTGCGGGCCGAGAACGTCTTCACCACCCTCACGGCCCCGCATCAGGTCTCGGCGGCGCGCCTCGCCGCCGCGCGGGCCCGGCCCGATCCGCGCCTCGCCCCCCTGCCGTGGCCGCGCATCGCCGTACTCATCGGCGGCGACAGCCGGCACCTGACCTACCGCAACGCCGACATGCGCCGCCTCGTGCGCGATCTCACCAAGCTGTCCGAGGGCGGCTGCTCGCTGATGCTGACGGTCTCGCGCCGCACGCCCCCGGCCCTGCGCGACGCCCTCCAGGCCCTGGTCGCGGCCAGGGGCGGGTTCTTCTGGGACGGCACGGGGGAGAACCCCTACATCGCCATGCTGGCGCTGGCCGAGGCCATCGTGGTCACGTCGGACTCGGCCAACATGGTCGGCGAGGCCGTGAGCACCGGCGCGCCGGTCCTCCTATTCGACCTGCCGAAGACCTATATCCGTCACAGGCGGCTGTTCGCGGGCCTCGCCATGGCGGGGGCCCTCAAGCCCTTCATCGGGCGTCTGGAGACCCTGCGCTACGGCCCCCTCGACGCGACGCCGGCCATCGCGCAGGCGATGGCCCTCGCCTACGACGCGCATGTCGCGCGCCTGGCCGCCGGCCGTCCCGAGCGGCTCTGAACCAGGGGGGCAGGTGCATGTCGTCAAACCAATCCGTCGCGCGCGATGATCGCCCGCGGCTCGGCGCCGCAGCCGCGGCTTAGCGGACATTCGAAGTCGGCCCCTCCGTCTCAGCAAGGCTCGCCATGACCACCCATCGCACGAAAGTCCTCATCATCGGGGCCGGGCCGGCCGGCTACACCGCCGGCATCTACGCCGCGCGCGCCAACATGAAGCCCATCCTCGTGACCGGCATCCAGCCGGGCGGCCAGCTGACGATCACGACCGATGTCGAGAACTATCCGGGCTTCGCCCGCGCCGTTCAGGGACCGGACCTGATGGAGCAGATGCGCGAGCAGGCCGAGCATGTCGGGACGCAGATCGTCTACGACACGATCGTTTCCGTCGACCTGTCGAAGCGGCCGTTCGTAGCGGTCGGCGACGGCGGCGACACCTACGTGGCCGACACCCTGATCGCGGCGACGGGTGCCCAGGCCCGCTGGCTCGGGCTGCCGTCCGAAATGGACTTCAACGGAGCCGGCGTATCCGCCTGCGCGACCTGCGACGGGTTCTTTTACCGGGGCAAGGAGGTCGTCGTCGTCGGCGGCGGCAACACGGCGGTGGAGGAGGCGCTCTACCTCGCCAACCTGGCGTCCAAGGTGACCGTCGTGCATCGCCGGGACAGGTTTCGGGCGGAGCCGATCCTTCAGGACCGCCTCTTCGCCCATCCGAAGATCGAGGTGGTCTGGAACCACGCGGTCGACGAGATTCTGGGGCGACGCGTCCCGGTCAAGGCCGTGACGGGCGTCCGCCTCCGCCATGCCGTCACGGGGGAAGCGAAGGAGATTTCCACGGACGGACTGTTCGTCGCCATCGGACACGATCCGGCGACGAAACTGTTCGCCGGTCAGCTCCACCTGCTTGAAGGCGGCTACATCGAGATCGTCCCGGGGACCACGCGCACCACCGTCGAGGGCGTCTACGCCGCCGGCGACTGTGCCGAGTTCGTCTACCGGCAGGCCGTCGTCGCGGCCGGAATGGGCTGCATGGCCGCCCTGGAGGCCGAGAAGTTCCTCGCCGAGCATTCCCCCGATCCCGAGACCCGTCGGGCGGAAGTCGGGGAATCCGAGATGATCGGCGCCTACGACTAGGCGACCTTCATCCGACGCGAGTCGACCGGGCGGCGACCCTTGCGGCCGGATCGGGATATCCCGTCGAAAGCCAAGGCTTGGTCTGCGGCGGAGGCTCGCGGGTTGCCGTCGCTTCTGCGTTACGGCGCCCGGCATGGGCTGCATGGCGGCCTCGGGCCCTCGAAAACTTGAGCGTCGCGTTCGAAACCGGCGGGACCCCACAGCAAGCTGCGGCCGAATCGCGATTTTCGCCCGACCCGGCTTGCGTCCGGCTTCAACACAATCGCAAGATCGAAGTCCTAACCTGAGCGCTGACGACATGGGTCGTCGGCGCTTCTCGCATGGAAGACCTGCGCGGCTTTCCGTGACGAGGGTGTTCCTGCGGCGCGGCGGCCCTCCGGTCGGCAATGGCCGGCGGGGCGGCGCCGGGGTACGTACGGGAGTGGACGCCGTGGACTGGGACAAGATCCGCATCTTCCTCAACGTCGCCGAGGCGGGCAGCTTCACGCGCGCCGGCGACGATATCGGCCTGAGCCAATCGGCCGTGAGCCGGCAGATCAGCGCCCTGGAGCGCGAGTTGAAGGCGCCCCTGTTCCACCGCCACGCCCGCGGCCTCATCCTCACCGAGCAGGGTGACCTGCTGTTCCGCGCCGCGCGCGACATGAAGCTTCGCCTGGAGAACACCCGGGCGCGGCTCGTGGAAACGAGCGAGCGGCCGTCCGGCGACCTCAAGGTGACGACGACGGTGGGCCTGGGTACCTCGTGGCTCGCCCAGCGGGTGGCCGAGTTCCTCGACCTCTACCCGGATGTCCGCGTCGAGATGATCCTGACCAACGAGGAACTCGACCTCGCCATGCGCGAGGCCGACGTCGCCATCCGCATGCGGCGCCCGGCCCAGCCCGACCTCATCCAGCGCCGGCTGTTCACGGTGCATTACCACGCCTACGCTTCGGCCGATTACGTCAAGCGCTTCGGCGAGCCGAAAAGCATCGCCGACCTCGACAACCACCGCCTGATCTCGTTCGGCGGCAACGAGCCGTCCTACCTGCTCGCCACCCACTGGCTCGCCACCGTGGGGCGCGAGGGCCTGGAGCGCCGGCCGATCCACTTCACGGTGAACAACATCACCGCCCTGCAGCAGGCGATGGAGACGGGCGCCGGCATCGGCATCCTGCCCGACTACGCCGTGGAGAGCGGCACCGGCCTCGTCCAGGTCATGCGCGACAGCGAGATGCCGCACATGGAGAGCTACCTCGTCTACGCCGAGGAGATGCGGACCGTGGCCCGCGTCCAGGCTTTTCGGGACTTCCTCGTCGCCAAGGCGCAGCGCTGGATCTACTGAGCGCCGCGCCCCGCCGAACAAGTTCGCGTTGGGACGCAACGCGAATGCGAAACCTGCTTGGGGCTCACACGAACAGCCGCTCTTTCTCCAGGCCCTTGTAGAGCCCGGCGACCTGCTCGCCGTAGCCGTTGTAGATGAGCGTCGGCACGCGCTGGTCGGTGCCGAGCACCCGCTCCGTTGCCTGGCTCCAGCGCGGGTGCGACACGGCCGGGTTGACGTTGGCCCAGAAGCCGTACTCGGCCGCCTGCAGGCCCTCCCAGAACGTCTTAGGCCGTTCGGCCACGAACGAGATCTTGGTGATCGATTTCACCGACTTGAAGCCGTACTTCCACGGCACCGCGAGGCGGATCGGCGCGCCGAACTGGTTCGGCAGCGCCTTGCCGTAGATGCCCGTGACCACGAAGGCGAGGTCGTTGGCCGCCTCCGCCATGGTGAGCCCTTCGACGTAGGGCCACGGATACAGGAACGAGCGCTGGCCCGGCGCCATGGCGGGATCGTTGAACGTCTCCATCCGGATGTACTTCGCCCCCGAGGCGGGCTTGGCCAACGCCACCAGCTTCGACAGGGGGAAGCCTGTCCACGGCACGGCCATGGACCACGCCTCGACGCAGCGGTGGCGGTAGAGCCGCTCTTCCAGGGTCACCTTGCGGACGAGGTCCTCGAAGCCGATCTCGAACGGCTTGTCGACGAGGCCGTCGATCTTGATGGTCCAGGGCTGGGTCTTCAGGGCGTTGGCCGCCGGCAGGACGCTCTTCGACATGCCGAATTCGTAGAAGTTGTTGTAGTCGCCGCTGAACTTCTCCGCCGTCACGGCGCGGTCGAGGGCGTAGGCCTCGTTGCGCGGGGCCGGATACAGGCCGGGCTCGGTGGCGGCAAAGGCGTCGCGTGAACCGAGAAGCGCCGTCGCCGCGAGGCCGGCACCGGCGCCGAGCAGGGCGCGACGGTCGAGGAAGACGCTCTCCGGGGTCGCGAGGTGTTCGGGGATTTCCCAGCCGCGCGGGCGCTTGATATGCATGAATGCCTCCACTGCCGGCCCTTGCGCGGCGCCGCGCCCGGATACCGACCCATGCCCCATCATACGGAGCGGCGGGCCGATTGGTTACAGGCCGGCGCGCGTCACGGAGCGGGCGGATCGTCGCGCAGGGCCCGGCGCAGGACCTTGCCGACATTGGTCTTCGGCAGGGCCTCGTGGAACACCACCCGGCGCGGCACCTTGTAGCCCGTGAGCTGGGTGCGGGCGAAGGCCCGCAGGGCGTCGGGCGTGGTCTCGCCCCCCGAACGCCTGACCACGTGGGCCACCACCATCTCGCCGGTCTCGTCGTGGCGCGCGCCCACCACGGCGCATTCGAGGACGCCGGGATGGCCGGCCAGCACCTCCTCGACCTCGTTGGGATAGACGTTGAACCCCGAGACCAGGATCATGTCCTTCATCCGGTCGACGATGCGGACCTGCCCGTCCGCCTCGAACACCGCGACGTCGCCCGTGCGGAAGTAGCCGTCCGGTGTGGTGGCGCGGGCGGTCTCGTCGGGACGATTCCAGTAGCCGGCCATCACCTGGGGGCCACGCACGCACAACTCGCCAGGCTCGCCAGCCTCCGCATCCCGCCCGTCCGCGGTGCGGATGACGACCGCCGTCGACGGCAGGGGAAACCCGATGGTGCCGGACCATTCGGCCAATCCCGGCGGATTCACGCAGACCACGGGCGAGGTCTCGGACAGGCCGTAGCCCTCGACGATGGTGGTGCCGGTGAGCGCCTTCCACTTCGCCGCCACCGGCGCCTGCACCGCCATGCCGCCGGCGATGACGAAATCGATGTGGCCGAAATCGACGGCCCCGATGCCCGGGTGGTTCACCAGCAGGTTGAACAGGGTGTTGACGCCCGACAGGTGGGTGAAGCGATTGGTCTTGAGCGTCTTCACGAAGCCGTCGGCGTCGCGCGGGTTCGGGATCAGCAGGCAGCAGCCGCCGAGCCGCACGAACAGGAAGAAGCAGCAGGTCAGGGCGAAGATGTGATAGAGCGGCAGCGCGGTGATCATCACCCGCTCGTGGCCGTCCTCGCCGTCGATGCAGAACCACGTCTGGCACTGGACGACGTTGGCGACGATGTTGCGGTGGGTCAGCATCGCCGCCTTGGCGACCCCCGTGGTGCCGCCGGTGTATTGCAGGAAGGCGAGGTCGTCGGGCGCGATGGAGACGGCCGGGCGCGGCAGGCTCCGGCCGAGGCGCTGGACGGTCTCGAACCGGATCGTGCGCTCCGCCGGCAGGGTATAGGCCGGCACGGCCTTCTTCACGTGCCGGCTCGCCCAGCCGATGGCCCGCCCCTTGAGGCCGAGGCCGTCGCCCGGTCCGGCGACGACAATGCGCTTGAGGCTCACGTCCGCCAGGGAGGCCGCCACCGTGTGGGCGAAGTTCTCGAGGACGAACAGGGCGCGCGCGCCGGAATCGATGAGCTGCGCCGTGAGTTCGCGCGGGGTGTAGAGCGGGTTGACGTTGACGACGGTGCAGCCGGCGAGCAGCACCCCGAAGATCGCCGTCGGGTAGGCCGGCACGTTGGGCATCATGATCGCGATGCGGTCGCCCTTGCCGAACCCTTGCGCGGCGAGCCAGGCCGCCACCGCCCGCGCGGATTCCCCGAGGGCCGCATAGGTGACGCGGGAGCCGAAGCACTGCACCGCCGGTCGGCCGGGGTGGCGCCGCAGGGTGTCCTCGAACAGATCGACCAGGGTGCCGAGGCCGGCGACATCGATCTCGACCGGGACCCCCGGCGGATAGGCCGATAGCCACGGGCGCTCGGCGCCCCGAACATGAGCCATTGCGGAACCTCCCTGTGATGCGGCGCAGCGGCTTGGTGCCGCTTTCGTTCACATCTAAACCATCTTTCCGGATTCGCCCCGGCGGATCAACCCGTCGCCGCCGATGGTGACCGATGGCGGTGACCGCTGTCGAGCCAGACGAGGCCGGCATGGGGCAGGAAGGCGAGGAGAACCAGGGCGCCGGCGAGCCCCGCCTCGCCGTCCGTGAGGGGACGGCGCGGCCAGGCGCCGAGCCCGGCGGCATGGGCGAGGCCGAGCAGGAGAAGAGCGAACCACAGGGCCAGGGTTCGCATCAGGACCCGGCCCGCACCGGCGAGGAACCATCGGCCCCATCCGCCATCCTCTCGAAGGCGGCCGGCCGTCAGGAGCCCGCCGAGGCCGAGGATGAGTCCGAACAGGATGGCGGCCGAGGCGGTGCCGAGGCCGTAGGCCACCGGCATCGCCTGCCCGCTGAGGAAAGCCATGCCGCCCGTGGCGAATCCTGCGCGCAGGACCACGCCGCCGAAGGTCGGGTAGAGGCATGCGGCCAGCAGCAGCGCCACCGCGACCGCACCTCCGGCGAGGCGCCGGACCGGTCCGCCCGGCGCCGGCCGCGCCATCGTGAGAAGCAGGCGGGCGAGGCCGTACGCGATGGCGCCGGAGAACAGCGGATAGCGATCGAGGAAGAAACCGTAGAACCACGCCTCGATCCCGCCCGGCAGGACCGTGCGCTGGCTGAAGCCCGTCAGCCAGGCGAATCCGACGGCCAGTACGGCGACCGCCACCGGGCCGAGGGCCCAGGCGGCGGCGGTCACGCGGCTCACGCCTCGCAGTTGTCGCGCACGAGGCGGTCGAGGAGGCGCACGCCCCAGCCGGCGCCCCAGCTGCGGTTGATCTCGGAGGACGAGGACGACATCGCCACCCCGGCGATGTCGAGATGCGCCCACGGCACGTCGTTGGTGTAGCGCTTGATGAAGGAGGCGGCCGTGGCCGCGCCCCCGTGGCGCCCGCCGGTGTTCTTCATGTCGGCGAACTTCGAGTCGATGGCCTTGTCGTAGGCCGGGATCAGCGGCATTCGCCACACGGCCTCGCCCGTCGCCTCACCGGCGGCGGTGAGCTTGGCGGCGAGGGCGTCGTCGTTGGAGAACAGGCCGGCGATGTCCTGCCCGAGGGCCACGATGATCGCGCCCGTGAGGGTGGCGAGATCGACCATGAACTTCGGCTTGTAGGCGCTCTGGATGTGCCAGACCACGTCGGCGAGGACGAGGCGGCCTTCCGCGTCGGTGTTGATGATCTCGATGGTCTGGCCCGACATGGAGGTGACGATGTCGCCGGGGCGGTAGGCGTCGCCGTCGGGCATGTTCTCGACGATGCCGATGGCGCCGACGACGTTGACCTTGGCCTTGCGTGCGGCCAGCGCATGCAGGGTGCCGACGACACAGGCGGCGCCGCCCATGTCGCCCTTCATGTCCTCCATGCCGGCCGCGCCCTTGATGGAGATGCCGCCGGAATCGAAGCACACGCCCTTGCCGATGAAGGCGATGGGCGCCTCACCCGCCTCGCCGCCGTTCCAGCGCATGATCACGACGCGGGGCTCCTTCACCGAGCCACGGGCCACGGCGAGCAGGGCGCCCATGCCGAGCGCTTCGAGCTTGCCCGGACCGAGCACCTCGACCTCGACGCCGAGCTTCGTCAGTTCCTCGGCGCGGCGGGCGAACTCCTCCGGGTACAGGACGTTCGGCGGCTCGTTGACGAGTTCGCGGGCCAGGATCACGCCCTCGGCCACGGCGTCGGCGGCCTTCGCGGCGGCCTCGGCGGCGGCCGGATCGGACACCAGCAGGGTAAGGGCAGTGCCGCGCGTCTCCTCGCCCTCGGGCTTCTTCTTGGTCTTGTAGCGGTCGAAGCTGTAGTGGCGCAGGCGGGCGCCGAGGGCGAAATCGGCGGCGTTCTCGGGCGTCACCGACACGCCCGGCAGGGCCAGGGCGAGGCTGGCGTTGCGGCCCGTGACCTTGCTGGCGGTGAATCCGCCCAGTGCCGGCCAGTCGATCTTGGCCCGGTCCTTCTCGGAGCCGATCCCGACGACGACGAGGCGGTCCACATCGAGGCCGGCGGGGGCCGGCAGGGAGAGGGCCGAGAGGGATTTGCCCTTGAAGCGCTCGCTGGCGGAGGCCCGCGCCACGAGGTCGGCGGCACCGCGCCCGATGGCCTGGGCCACCTCGGGCGGCAGCGCGAGGTCGTCGCCGACGAAGACGACGAGGTCGCCCCGGCCCACCGGTCCGAGGGGGCCGAATGCGATCGTGATACCGTCCGCCATGCCTGCAGCTTTCCAAGGTCGCGCCACGGTCGCGCGGTGGGTTGTGTGCGGCGCGGCACGCCGTGACGGGCGGCGCCGGATCGGTTTCCTGTGTACCCGTTGAGCCGCAGAACGCAACGCGATGGCGCGGTGCCGGAAAGTGCCGTCAAACGGCCCGGTTTGGCGCGCTCTCAGCAGGCTCGACGCCGCCGCGGCGCCCGCGCTACATCGGCCGGTCGCCACCCTGATGGCTTGCTTTGATGGCTTAACTCGATGGCTTGGCCGGCCCCCGGGAGATCCGACCGCGAGAACCGATGACGCAGATCGAGCGCTACATCTTCCGGATCGCGTTCGGCGCCTTCCTCGCCTGCCTCGTCGGCCTCACCGGCACGATCTGGGTGACGCAGGCCCTGCGGGAACTCGACCTCATCACCGCCAAGGGCCAGACCCTGGTGATCTTCTTTCTCATCACCGGCCTGTCCCTGCCGACCCTGATCACGGTGATCTCGCCCGTCGCCCTGTTCATCGCCGTGGTCTACGCCCTGAACAAGCTCAACGGCGATTCCGAGCTCATCGTCATGTCGGCGGCGGGGATGAAGCCGCGCCGCATCCTGCGGCCGTTCCTCACCCTCGGTCTCGCCGTGAGCTTCGCCGTCGCGTTCCTGACCATCCAGGTGATGCCGTCGTCGTTCCAGGAACTGCGCGACGTGCTGACCCGGGTGCGCGGCGACTTCATCGCCAACGTGGTCAAGGAAGGCCAGTTCACCAGTCTCGACAGCGGCATCACCTTCCACTTCCGCGAGCGCGGCCCCGGCGGATCGCTGCTCGGCATCTTCATCCAGGACAAGCGCGCGGCGGGGAAAAGCGTGGTCTACCTCGCCGAGCGCGGCCAGGCGGTCGATTACGGCGGCCAGAGCTACCTCGCGCTCGAGAAGGGCAGCGTGCACCGCCAGCAGAAGGATTCGCGCGACTCCTCGATCATCACCTTCGAGCGCTACACCGTCGATCTCGCCGCCTTCACGCCTCCGGATTCCGAGGTGACCTACAAGCCGCGCGAGCGCTCGACGACGCAGCTGTTCTTCCCCGACCGGTCGGAGGGCTACTACCAGCTGCAGAAGGGCCGCTTCCGGTCCGAGCTGCACGACCGCCTGTCGTCCTGGCTCTATCCCCTGGCGCTGACCTTCATCGCGTTCGCCGCCCTGGGCGATCCCCGCACCACGCGACAGGGCCGGGGCGTGGCGGTGGCCGGCGCGGTGCTGGCCGTGGTGGTGCTGCGCATCGCCGGTTTCGCAGCCACCAGCGCGGCCACCCGCAGCCAGGGCGCCGTGGTGGCGATCTACGCCGTGCCGCTGCTGGCCATCGCGTTCTCCAGCCTCATCATCTTCCACGGACCGGCGGTACGGTCGTGGAACGCGAAGGCTGCACGCGGGCTTGCCGGGCTCCTGCGCCGCCCGCGCCTCGGTCGGGCCTGAACCGTGAGCGCCCTCATCGGCCTCACCCTCGGGCGCTACTTCGCGCTGCGCTTCCTGCGCACGATCCTGGGCGTGTTCCTCACGGTCTTCACCCTGGTCTACACCCTCGATTTCGTCGAGCTGCTGCGCCGCGCGGGTGACGCCGAGGGCGCGTCCACAGGTTTGATGGCCCAGCTCGCCCTGTTCCGGACCCCGGCTGTCGCCGAGGGCGTGCTGCCCTTCGCGATCCTGTTCGGGTCGATGGCCTCCCTCCTCCAGCTCTCGCGCAAGCTCGAACTCGTGGTGGCGCGGGCCGCCGGCATCTCGGCCTGGCAGTTCCTCCAGCCCGGCCTGTTCGTGGCACTCGCCATCGGGGCCTTCACGGTGGGGGTCTACAACCCGGTCTCGGCCCTGCTGAAGCAGCGCTCCACCGAGATCGAGGCCAAGATCTTCGCCAAATCCACCAAGGCGGGCTCCGGCAAGGACATCTGGATCCGCCAGCGCAGCCTCGACGGGCAGGCGATCCTGCGGGCCGAGACGGCCATCGAGGGCACCACGACGCTCGCCGGCGTCTCGGCCTACACCTTCGACGAGGGCGGCGCCTTCGTGTCCGAGGTCGATGCCGCGAGGGCGATCCTGCACGAGGGCTACTGGGAATTGCAGGAGGCCCGCCTCCTCAGCCCCGGCGCGCCGCCGGAGAGCTTCTCCACCTATCTCATCGCCTCGACCCTCGACCCGGGCCAGATCCGCCAGCGCTTCACCCCGCCGGAATCTGTGCCTTTCTGGCAACTTCCCGAGACCATCGCTCGCAACGAGCGGGCGGGGTTGGATGCGACGCGCTACCGTCTCCAGTATGATGTGCTCATGGCGCGGCCCGTCCTCTTCGTCGCCATGGTGCTCGTGGCGGCCAGCGTTTCCTTAAGGTTCTTCCGCTTTGGTGGGGTGGGCAAGCTCGTGCTCGGCGGCGTCGCTGCCGGGTTCGCCCTCTACGTCGCGCGGCAGCTCCTCGAAGGGTTGGGTGCGTCGGGGATCATCACGCCGGCGGTGGCGGCGTGGTTCCCGGCTGTGGTAGGAAGTCTTCTCGGTATGCTCACGCTTCTCTATCAGGAGGACGGCTGATGCCGGTCGCCGGATCGGGACACGGGGTGGGATCGTGGCAGGAGTTGGGACTCGCGTTGCGTAAGGTCGCCGACATCGCGTTCGCCGCCGGTTTGCTGGCGCTGCTCCCCGCCATGGGTTCCACGGCGGCGGAAGCGCGCCCGGCTGCGCAGTCGGATGCCAAGGCCAAGCCGGACACCAAGGGGAAGCCGGCCGAGCGCCTGCTCGTGGAGGCGGCCGAGCTCGTCTACGACAACGACAAGAACACCGTCATGGCGCGCGGCAACGCCGAGCTGCATTACGGCCCGCGCACGCTCCAGGCCGACCGCGTCCTCTACGACCGCAACACCAGCCGGGTCTTCGCCGAGGGCAACGTTCGCCTCACCGACGAGACCGGGGCGGTGCTGACCGGCGCCAAGATGGAGCTGACGGACGACTTCAAGAACGGCTTCATCGACGCCCTGCGCATCCAGCAGACCATCGAGGTGAAGGGCCAGCCCGTCCGCACCCGGTTCTCGGCTCCCCGCGCCGAGCGCATCGAGGGCGACCGCACCAGCTTCGAGTACGGCACCTACACCGCCTGCGAGCCGTGCAAGAACAACCCCGAGACGCCGCCCCTCTGGCAGATCCGCGCCACCAAGATCATCCACAACAACGAGACGCACACCATCGCGTTCGAGGAATCCACCCTCGAGATCGCCGGCATCCCCCTCGCCTACCTGCCGTATTTCGAGACGGCCGATCCGAGCGTGAAGCGCAAATCGGGCTTCCTGACGCCGCGCTTCATCTCGTCGACGGCCCTCGGCAGCGGCCTCGCCACGCCCTACTTCTTCAACCTCGCGCCGGACTACGACCTCACCCTGTCGCCGGCCTTCCTGAGCAATCAGGGCGTGCTGGGCCAGGCCGAGTTCCGGCAGCGCCTCGACACGGGCTTCTACAACCTGCGCCTGTCGGGCATCTTCCAGACGACGCCGAGCGCGTTCCTGCCCGGCCCCCTCGGCGCCGGTGACCGCGACTTCCGCGGCGCCGTCGAGTCGAAGGGCCAGTTCTACATCAACGACCGCTGGCGCACGGGCTGGGACCTCGTCGGCGTCACCGACAAGTGGTTCCTCGACAATTACCGCATCCGCAACCAGAGCATCACCACGGACTATTTCCGCGAGGCGGTCTCGACGGCCTACCTCATCGGACAGGGCGACCGCTCGTGGTTCGAGGCGCGGGGCTACTACTTCAAGGGCCTGTCGAGCTTCGACTGGCAGAAGGAACAGCCCATCGTCGCGCCGGTCATCGACTACGACAAGCGCATCAACGGGCCGGCGCCGCTCGGCGGCGAGGTCCGTTTCGAGGCCAACATCACGAGCCTGACCCGCGAGGCCACCGACTTCCAGGGCATCCCGCGCACGGGCGCCTACCTGTTGAGCCCGAGCGCCAACGGTCAGAGCTTCCCGCTCTACGAGACCTGCCTGACCTTCACCCGCGGCACCTGCCTGATCCGTGGGCTCGCCGGCGCGAACACCCGCGCCTCGGCGCAGGTCTCCTGGCGCCGGACCTTCATCGATGAGGCGGGCCAGGTGTTCACGCCGTTCGCCTACCTGCGCACGGACGCGTTCTTCGTCGATCCGCGCAATTCCGGCTACCAGAACGCCCTGGCGCAGAATCTGACGACGCAGGATTCCGACATCTCCGGCCGGGTGATGCCGGCCGTCGGCCTCGACTACCGCTACCCGTTCGTCTCCAATTTCGGGCCGCTGGGCGTCCACACCCTGGAACCCATCGCCCAGGTCATCGCCCGCCCGAGCGAGACCCGCATCGGCCGCCTGCCCAACGAGGACGCCCAGAGCCTCGTCTTCGACGACACCTCCCTGTTCCAGTGGGACAAGTTCTCGGGCTACGACCGGGTCGAGGGCGGCCTGCGGACCAACCTCGGCGCGCAGTACTCGGTGGTGACCCCCGCGGGCTGGTACGCGAACCTGCTGTTCGGCGAGTCGATCCAGATCGCCGGCGTCAACTCGTTCCGGCGCGGCGACATCGCCAATGTCGGCCTCGATTCCGGCCTCGAGAATCGTCGCTCGGACTTCGTCGGCCGTTTCCAGCTCTCGCCCAACCAGAACATCAGCTTCATCTCGCGGGCGCGGTTCGACCAGCGGGATTTTGCCGTCAACCGGTTCGAGACAGGCGTGACGGCGCGCTTCGCCCCGTTCCTGCCCCTGGACCTGTCGCTGTTCTATTCGTTCTACGAGGCGCAGCCGGCCCTCGGCTTCGTGCACCGGCGCGAGGGTCTGACCGCGTCCGCCACCTACCACGTCACGCCGAACTGGTTCGTCACCGGTTCGGCGCTGGTGGATCTGAGCCACTACCTCGACGTGCGCGACAACTTCGCCGACGCCTACACCGCCTACCTGCAAAACCCCGTCGGCCCGTCGCCGATCTACGTGAATCCCGGCAAGTCCTACCTCTCGGGCATCAGCCTCGGGGCCGGCTATCAGGACGAGTGCACCACGGTGTCGCTGAACTACATCGTCTCGCCCATCGCCACGGCCCTCGGCACGGCGGAGCGCAACCGCACGGTGCTGCTGCGCGTCGAGCTGAAGACCCTCGGCGAGGCGGACCTGCGCCAGAACCTCGGCACGGCGACGACCTCGGACGGTATCGCCACCGTCCGGTGACCCCGGTCGTCGTGCTGGGTCTCGTCTTGCCGGATCGTCTTGCCGGGTCGTCTTGCCTTGTCGGTCCCGACCTGCGACGCGGTCGGGATGACAGTGCAAGGACGGCGGAAGACGTGACCGATCACAAGCCGATCGCCCTCACCCTCGGCGACCCGGCCGGGATCGGGCCGGAACTCTCCCTGATGGCGTGGCGGGACCGTGACGAGGGCTTCGGCCTGCCGCCGTTCTTCCTCATCGGCGACCCGGATTTCGTCGAGCGGCGCGCGAGCGAACTCGGGTTCTCGATCCCCATCGCGGAGGTCGGCCCGGATTACGCCACCGAGGTGTTTCCCCGTGCGCTGCCGGTGATGCCCCTGCCGAGCGGCGCGCGCATCGGCGCCGTGGCCGGACGGCCTGATTCTGCGAATGCGGGCGCAACCCTCGAATCCATCACCACGGGCGTCGCCCTCGTGCGCGCCGGGATCGCCACGGCACTCGTGACCAATTCCATCGCCAAGTACGTCCTCACCCAGGTCGGCTTCGCCCATCCCGGCCACACGGAGTTCCTCGCGGCCCTGAGCGTCGAGCCCGGTGAGGCGGTGCCGCTCCCGGTGATGATGCTGTGGAGCGAGACCCTCGCGGTGGTGCCGGTCACGATCCACGTGGCGCTCCGCCGGGTGCCCGAACTGCTCACCCAGGACCTCGTCGTCGCCACGGCCCGCATCGTCGCCCACGACCTGCGTCACCGCTTCGGCCTCGCCCATCCGCGCCTCGTCCTGTCCGGCCTCAACCCCCATGCGGGCGAGAACGCCACCATGGGCCTGGAGGACCGCGACGTGCTGGAGCCGGCGGTGGCGCAGCTCCAGAATGAGGGCATCGACATCCGGGGGCCGCTCCCCGCCGACACCCTGTTTCATCCGCGGGCGCGCGCGACCTACGACGTGGCGCTGACCCCGACCCACGATCAGGCGCTCATCCCCATCAAGACCATCGCGTTCGACGACGGGGTCAACGTGACCCTCGGCCTGCCCTTCATCCGGACCTCGCCGGACCACGGCACCGCCTTCGACATCGCCGGCAGGGGGATCGCCCGCCCCGACAGCCTGATGGCGGCCCTGCGCCTCGCCGCCCGCCTCGCCAAGAGGCCTCGCCAGGAGGCCTCCCCAATGAGCCCCGCGTCATGAGCGACATCGATCATCGTGCCGACGACGGCCTGCCACCCCTGCGCGATGTGGTGCGCACGCATGGCCTGGAGCCGAAGAAGGCGCTCGGCCAGAATTTTCTGTTCGACCTCAACCTCACGGGCCGCATCGCCCGCTCGGCCGGACCCCTGGAGGGCGTCACCGTGGTGGAGATCGGTCCCGGTCCCGGCGGCCTCACCCGCGCCCTCCTGAGTGCCGGCGCCGCCCGGGTCATCGCCGTCGAGCGCGATCCCCGCGCCCTGCCGGCCCTCGCCGAGATCGCCGCCCGTTATCCCGGCCGCCTCGATGTCGTGGATGCCGACGCCCTCACCTTCGATCCCGTGCCGCTCATCGGTTCCGGGCCCTTGGGCTCTGGACCTGTGCGGATCGTCGCCAACCTGCCCTACAACATCGGCACGCCGCTGCTGACGGGCTGGCTCACCGACCCGGCCTGGCCGCCGTGGTGGGACAGCCTCACCCTGATGTTCCAGCGCGAGGTCGCCGAGCGCATCGTGGCAGATGAATCGGACCGGGCGAATTACGGCCGCCTCGGCGTCCTGTGCGGCTGGCGGACGCAAGCCGACATCCTGTTCGACGTCGCCCCGTCGGCCTTCGTGCCACCGCCCAAGGTCACATCGAGCGTGGTGCGGCTGACGCCCCGGCCGGCCCCCCTGCCCTGCGCCGTCGAGACCCTGGAGCGCGTCACCCGCGCGGCCTTCGGCCAGCGTCGCAAGATGCTGCGTCAGAGCCTCAAGGCCGCGACCCCCGACGCCCTGCGCCTGCTGGAGGCCGCGGGCATTGCCGAGACCGCCCGCGCCGAGGAGGTGCCGGTGGCGGGCTTCGTCGCCATGGCGCGGGCCCTGGTCGGCTGACGGACGGTAAGTTCCTGCCGTCGCGCGAACCCGGGGCGTCGCGCCATGTCCGGTCAGGCGAGGGTGTACTCGTTCGCGGTGATCTGGTCCGGCCTCACCCCCGGGAGTGCGACCTCGACGCTGCCGTAGGTGATGACGGCGTGCCCGTGATCCGAGGTGACCACCAGTTCGTCATGCGTGTCATGGTGCGGGCCCAACGCGGCGGGCTGGCAACCGGGATCGGTCCAACCCCCGGCGGTCTCGAAAACCAGATGGTCCCGTCCGGGTCGGAAGTCGGTGATGACGGCCTTCGTGTCCGCCGTGAACACGAACTGGTCGTTCCCACCGCCGCCCGTCAGCGTCTGGTCGCCGGTGCCGGCGACCAGCATGTCGCCCTTCGGCCCTCCCGCCACGAGCGCTTCGCCGTTCGTGCCGATCACGAGCTGCGGCGCATCCGGATTTTCGGACGCCACATCGCTGCTGCGGCGGTCGTAGAAGGTGAAGGCGTCGCCCTGGATATGCCGTGTGTCGGTGTTCCGCGTGATGATGTCCGACAGGGTCGTGTGGCGGATATCGTTCAGCGTCTGCCGATCGAACTGGTCGTTCTGGTACCAGAGGCGATCCCCGTCGCGCAGGTGATCGAATTGCGCGCCAACGATGGCCGAGAAGGTCGGCCCGAGTAGAGAACCCGGCGCGTGAGCTTCGGCGAGGCCTCCGGTCCAGAGATCGACGGCCTCCACGGAGCCGAAGGCCTCGCGCATCGCCGCGACCGTGGCCCGGTCGTCGGTGATCTCGGAAAAGTCCGCGTAGGGGGCGAAGCCGAGTTCCTCGCGGGTCTCGTTGAGGGTGCCCAGGCCGAGGTCGCGGCCGCGTTGGATATTGATGCTCGCCAGATCCAGGACGACCGGCGGATCGTTCAGGAAGTTGCGCAGGTCCTCGACGATGCGGACATCCATCGTCTGCGAGGCGTCGTCGCCGAGGTGGCGCAGGAAGCCGTCGGCTCCCGATGCCGCCGCGAAGGCCGCCGGTGTCATCCCGAAGGTGTCCCGGAGTTCGAGCCCCGGTCCGACGAGGTTGCCGGCCTCGTCGACGCGCTCCGTCTCGGCCGAGACGATGGAATGCCCGAACCGGTAGGCCGCGCCCGCGAACTCGACGCTGATCCGCGGGTCCACCTCGGCATCGTAGCCCCCGTAGGGCGCCATCGCATCGGCACCGAGGAGGTGGGGCAGGAACTCGTCGTAGGTGATGTGCTGGATCTCCGCGGTCACGATCGCCCTCGCCTGGTGGTAGAGGGCATCGCCACCGAGGTCGGGATGAGCCGCAGAAAGCCGGTCCACCTGGAAATTGTGTTCGCGCAGGAACAGCGTCTGGAGCGCGGTCAGGGACGGGTTCTCCGCGGCACGCCCGTCGCCCGCCAGGAAGGCGCCATTCACGATCGGCAGATTGTCCCCGATCGAGGTCGCCAGATGTCCGTCCGGGAGCCGCAGGCGCGCGGCCGTGGCCGCATCCGAACCATAGACCATCGAGGCATCGAGCCAGCCGGTGACGGCGTTCCGGGCGATCGCCGGCATGTCCGTGCCGGCCCCGGTCGCGGGATCGATGACGGCGCGGGTGATGGGAATAGGGCTCCCGGCGGCGAAGAACGCGTCACCGGCCGGGACCACGACGTCGATCCGCGTGACCCCATCCGTGCGGCTGAGGTCGAGATCGTGGTCGATGAACTGCCCCCAGGCGTAGAGCATCCCCGACACGCCCTGCGGGTTCGGAATCGTCGGATCGCCCTCCCCGACGACGATGTTGCTGATCGACCGCGCGTTCGGCCCATCGACCAGGGTCGAGATCCCGTCCGCGTAATGCGCCGCGCCGAGCCGGGCGAAATTGCTGCCGACCGCGTTGAGGTCGGCTCGGCCGAGGTTGTTGCCCGAACCGGTGATCGAATAGAACTCCATCGCGATGCGTCCTTTCACCCGTCCCGCGCTCATCCGCGGGGTTTCGTGCCGTCGCCGGTCTCCCGTCGACCGCGGTGTCCCGGGTGGGCAAGCGGATCGCGCGACCTCGCCGCTGCGAGCGACGGGCCCCGCCACCCCGCGGGGACAGGCCGACGACGCGCGTCCGCGTTTCACCCCCTGAACAGTCGTCCTGGTCGGCCGGGACAGATCTCGGCCGGAAGCGGACAGCCTCCGACAGTCGAACCGGTATGGTACGTCAGTACCTCGGCGCCGACAGGCGTGATTCGCATTAATTTATTGCTTTTAAATCGGGGAAAGTCAAATCGATAACAATGATTATTATTTAGGATTGGAGATAGATCGGATCAATGTAAATTTATATTGAGCTGTGTTCTATCTAGATTTATCAGTGTGATATCGGACATTTCCGAAGCGTTGTCTTGGAAACTTGCGACGGGCGATCGACGCGGGCGGCTTGTGAGGACTTTTCATCGGCAGCTCGAACACGCGCAGGCTCCATGGCAATCCGCCACAAGCATCAGATGTGTCCACGAGTTGGGCATCTACGGTGTCCGGGGTGGCAGATGGATTGTCACCGCGACAGCCTGCACGGACGCAAGTCGATCCATGGTCCGACTTGAAGATGCATTGATCGTAGATCTGGGACGGCATCGTCGATCATCCTGATGCAGCGATGAAATAGTATGCCTGATCGGGAATTTCATCCCGGATGTCGTCGGATGACGCGACGTGACGGGGGTCGCGCGATCGTCGGCCCCGGCCGCATCGATGGCCGAGGACCGTCCCGTTCGGCAGACCGGTGACAGCGGACGCGAATCGCCGATCATGCGGCCGGTTCGGGACAACAAAAAAGGGCCGCCCGGTTGCCCGGGCGGCCCTCATGTCTTGGGGGTCCGAAAAAAGGGTCTTCAGCGGCCCTGCTGGATCGCCGAAAGCACCCAGCGGCCGCCGCGCTCGCGCACGAAGGTCCACAGCTCGACGGCCTCCGGCTCGCCGGTGGCGACGACGCGGTCGGTGCGGCGCTCGACGGTGACGTCCTTGATGGCGTAGCGCATGGCGACGGTCGCGTACTCGGAATTGCCCTCGCCCCACGACTCGGACAGGTCACCCTGCAGGAGTTTCACGTCGGAGATGCGGTTGACGACGCCCTTGGCCTCGTTGGCGCGCAGTTCCTCGATGAAGTAACCGGCCATCTCCGGGGTCGCGAGGTTGCGCAGACCTGCCACGTCCTCGCGGCCATAGGCCTCCTGAACGCCCTTGAGGGCGATCTCGAAGCTCTCGAAGTCGCCGGGTCCGATCTGGACCGGACGGGCCTGCATCGGCTGCACGGGCGCGGGGCCGCGCCCCATGCCACCACCGCCAAGTCCGCCGCCCATGGGGCTCGGGCCGGCGTTGCCGCCGCCCATGCCGTTCGGACCGGTGCCGTTGCCGCTCAGCTCCGAGCGGGCATGGCCGGCCGCCGCCGGGGTACCCTGGCGTCGGCGGAACCAGCGCACGGCGAGGGCGACGAGGAGGACGACGAGGCCGACCTGCAGCATCAGGCCGATGAACGAGGCGATGCCGCCGAGGCCGCCGAAGAAACCGCCACCGAGGAGCGCGCCGAGGAGGCCGGCACCGAGGAGGCCGGCCATGAAGCCGCCGCCGAAGCGCGGGCGCTGAGCCGCCGCCGGATTCATGCCGGGGTTGCCCATGGCCGGGCCGGGCTGGGTCTGCGAGCGCTGGATCGGCGCAGCCGTGGTGGGGGCCGTGGTGGTGGCCGACGGGGGGGCGTAGGTGCGCGAACCGCGCGAGCCCATTCCGCTGCCGCCGCCGCCCGGACGTGCCTCCGCCATGGGTGCCGCCAGCGCCAGGGTGGCGGCGAGCGTGAGGATGGTGGCCGCGCGCTTGCGGCGCGTGGGGGTGGTGAGCATGAATTCGCCCCTGATGCGATTCGATAAATGTCCGGCGGAAGCGCCAGTCATTATATGGTGACGTGTGACGCGCGGTTTTAGTCCACCACACCGAACGCTTTTCGACGTTCTCAGGCCACCGCCGGGAATACCATGCGGACCACGGTGCCCTCACCGGGCTTGCTGTCGAGGGTGACCGTTCCGTTCTGGCGCTTGACCAGACCATGGACGATGGCGAGCCCGGTGCCGCGCCCGGCCTCGCGGCTGGTGATGAACGGGGCCAGGGCCCGCGCGGCCATCTCGGGCGACATGCCCTGGCCCGTATCCGTCACGGTGATCCCCACGGCGCCGTCCCCGGGCCGCTGCAGGGCGCGGTCGCCCACGGGGACCGCGAAGGTCGCGATGGTGATGCGACCTTCCCCCGGCATCGCCTCGCAGGCGTTGGCGACGATGTGATTCAGGGCGAGTTCCACCTGGCGCGGATTGCTCAGGCCGAGGGCGAGCCCCGGAGCGGTGCGAATTTCGAGGGTGATCCGCACGGGCAGGCTCGGGGTCGCTCGCACGCCGAACTCCGTGACGAGGGCGTTCATGTCCACCGGCCGCACGTCCGGCGCGATCCGGCGCGAGAACGCGAGGAGCTGGCGGGTCAGGATCGTCGCCCGCTCGGCCGCGTCCGTGGAGCGCAGGATCGCGCGCTGGATGAACGGCTCGTCGCGGTCGCCGAGGCGGCGCTTGAGCCCGTCGATGTAGCCGATGAGGATCTGGAGGAAGTTGTTGAACTCGTGCGCGACGCTGTTGGTGAGGAGGCCCAGCGCCTCGCGCTGGCGCGACAGGCTGAGCGCACCCTCCGCATCCCGGCGCCGGGACACGTCGATCACCTGCACGATGCGCCGGTTGGTGTCCGGCACCGGCGCCACGAGGATCTCGGCCCAGAACGCCGCGCCGGCCCGGGTGTAGGCCAGGAGCTCGGTACCCTCGGGCGGGGCCTCGGCCAGGGCCGCCACGAGGGCGGCCCGCGCCGCGCGGTCGGTGTCGGGCCCGAGGAGGAAATGGGTGCTGCGGCCGCTCACCGCCCCTGCGTCGTAACCCGTGAGTGCCAGGAAGGCCGGGTTGGCGAAGACGATCCGCTCGCCCTCGGAGGCCGTCTCGACGAGGAGGGTGGGCACACGCGATGCCGTCAGATAGGCCCGCGGCGCCGCATCCGCCCGATGGTCGGATGCTTGCTCGTCCGGCCTCTGGTCGTCCGGTGCCTGATCGTCCGGTGGGGGCGATGCCATGGCCTGTCCGCGCGTGCGAGGGGTCTCTGCCCTCGGGGCCTCAGGCATAGACCGATCGGGCGGCCCGGCAAAGCTGCGACCTTGCTACTGCCGCACCCACATCACGCGGCCGATCCAGGCGATCTCGCCGACATTGACCACCCGGTCGGCATGCTCGGGGTTGAGGGACGCGAGCTCGATGGTCCGGGCCGTACGGCGCTTCAGTTCCTTGGCCAGGACTTCGCCGGCGGCCAGGCGCACCACCACGCGGTCGCCCTTGCGGACGCTCGCCGCGGGCGAGACGATGAGCACGTCGCCGTCGCGGTAGAGGGGCGCCATGGAGTCGCCCTGCACTTCGAGGGCGAAGGCGCGGTCGTCGGCGAGATCGGGGAACTCGATCTCTTCCCAGCCCGGGCCGCCCGTGGGCATGCCCTCGTCTGTGAACAGCCGCCCCGATCCGGCCTGAGTCATGCCCACGAGGGGGATCATGGCGCGGGCCGGCCCGGTCCGGACCTCGATGAGACGCAGGAATTCGTCGAGGCTGGCGCCCGTGGCGGCCAGGACCTTGGCGATGGATTCGGTGGAGGGCCAGCGCTTGCGCCCGTCCGGGCCGATGCGCTTCGACCGGTTGAAGCTCGTCGCATCGAGGCCAGCCCGGCGCGCGAGGCCGGAGGCCGAGAAGCCGTGACGTTCGGCCAGCCGATCGATGGCGGTCCAGATCTGCTCGTGCGACAGCATGACAGGCTCGCGGCGGGAAGTGCGTAAGACGCTCAGCCTACGCGTAGGAAAGTAGAACTAAAATATCCGGAAAGCAACGGTACGGGATCGCACGGACTTGTTCCGGCGTTCCCCCGGCAGGATCGTCCCGTTCGCGGTCGGCCCCGGTTGCGGCGCGCGGGTGCGCGTTCTATCGCCGGGTCAGCGAGCCTCGCGCGCAGGAGACCGGATGCCCCTCGTCTACAAGATCTGTCCGCGCGATCTCTGGGCGACGGCCGAGGCGCGCGGGCGCTTCACCGGGGCGCCCGTGGACGTGGCCGATGGTTTCATCCACTTCTCCACCGCCGCACAGGCCGCCGAGACGGCGGCCCGGCATTTCGCCGGTGCGCGCGACCTCGTCCTCGTCGCCGTCGACACCGACGCCCTCGGGGCGGCGCTCCGCTTCGAGCCCTCGCGCGGGGGCGACCTGTTTCCGCACCTCTACGGTGATCTGTCGCTCGAGGCCGTGCGTGCGGTCCACGATCTGCCGCTCGGGCCGGACGGGCGCCACGTCTTCCCCGAGGCGTTCGGAGACGCCGCATGATCGGCGCGCTGTTTCCCCTGGCCAAACCCCTGCTGCACCGCCTCGATGCCGAGGCGGCCCACAACCTCACCATCCGGGGGCTGTCCCTGCTGCCGACGCGCCGGCCGCCGCCGGACGATGCGCGCCTGGCCGTCGAGGTCCTGGGCCGCCGCTTTCCCAATCCCGTCGGACTGGCCGCGGGCTACGACAAGGGTGCCGAGGTGCCCGACGCGCTCCTCGGCCTCGGCTTCGGCTTCGTCGAGGTCGGCGGCGTGGTCCCCAGGGCCCAGCCCGGCAACCCGGCGCCGCGCGTGTTTCGCTTGAGGGCCGATGGCGCCGTCATCAACCGGTTCGGCCTCAACAGCGAGGGGCTCGACGTGGTGCGCCGCCGCCTCGCGGCCCGTGAGGGCCGGCCCGGCCGGATCGGCGTCAACATCGGCGCCAACAAGGAGGCGACGGACCGCCTCGCCGATTACGTCGCCTGCACGCGGGCCCTGGCGCCGCTGGTGGATTTCGTCACCGTCAACGTGTCCTCGCCCAACACGCCCGGCCTGCGCGACCTCCAGGGCGAAGCGTTCCTCGACGATCTCCTGGCGCG
Source organism: Methylobacterium sp. WL69 (assembly GCF_008039485.1). Classification (NCBI taxonomy): domain Bacteria; kingdom Pseudomonadati; phylum Pseudomonadota; class Alphaproteobacteria; order Hyphomicrobiales; family Methylobacteriaceae; genus Methylobacterium; species Methylobacterium sp. WL69. The sequence goes on from NZ_VRUZ01000003.1 coordinate 126,903, forward strand.
GGTGGTGGAGGCCCGCGACGCGGTCCATCCCGGCACGGCGATCCTGCTCAAGATCGCCCCCGACATCACCCTCGCGGCGCTGGATGCCATGACGGCCACGGCCCTGAAGCGCGGCGTCCAGGCCCTCGTCGTCTCCAACACCACCATCGCGCGGCCGGCGACGCTCGCCGAGACGGCCCTCGCCCGCGAGACCGGCGGCCTCTCCGGCCGGCCGTTGTTCAAGCCCGCGACGCGGTTGCTCGCGCAGACCTACCTGCGGGTGGGGACCAAAATCCCCCTCGTCGGCGTCGGCGGCATCGACTCGGCCGAGGCCGCCTGGACCAAAATTCTGGCGGGCGCGAGTCTGCTCCAGCTCTATTCCGCCCTGGTGTACCAGGGGCCGGGCCTCATCGGGTCCATCAAGGCCGGCCTCGTCGCCCGCTTGGCGGCCGAGGGCGCGGGCAGCCTCTCGGCGGTCGTCGGCCGCGACGCGAAAACCCTGGCGGCGCTGCCGGATTAGACGCGCGCGGCCGGTGCGCGTCGCCGGCCGGTTCCGGCCAGCACCACGCAGGCGGCAAACAGGCCGACCAGCCCCCATTTGACCGGCAGGAGGTCGGCGCCCTCGCTGGCGACGGGATGGCGTGCGAACCGTCCGGGCCCGGTCTCGACGCCCGGTTTGCCCGCCCCCTGTGCGTCCGCGATCTGCTCGGGTGAGATCGCCCATTCGGCGCCGCTCTGGCGGTCGTGCGCCATCATCGCCACGGCGACGGCAATCCCGACGACGATGGCCGCGCTCACCCGTATGGGGGTCCGCATCCGTGTGGTCTCCTCGATGGTTCCGGGTCGGCCCGAGGCCTTTCCCTTGCATACCCCACCTGCGTATGGCGGCGCACCGGCTTAACCCACGCGAAACCACGGGGGACGAACCTTGGCTTGGCGCAAGCGCATGACTGGCCTGCGTTTCTACGCGATTGAGGCGCCGCGGTGCGGTGCGGTAACCCTTCGCGGAAGCGGGTCGCAACGACCTTAGAAGCCTTCCCATCAGGATCGTCCATGGATCACCCGGTCGCGTCTCCCAAGCGTTCGTCCGCCGCCGGCGGCTGGGGTGCGCTGAAAAGCTGTGGCAAGCACCTGCTCGGCAGCCGTGCGCCGCTCTCCGGGGCGCGGACGATGCTGAAGGCCAACCAGCCCGACGGGTTCGACTGTCCGGGCTGCGCCTGGGGCGATCCGGAGCACGGTTCGTCGTTCGAGTTCTGCGAGAACGGCGTCAAGGCGGTGTCGTGGGAGGCCACCGACAAGCGCACGCCGCCGAAGTTCTTCGCCAAGCACACGGTCAGCGAATTGCGCGGCTGGACCGACTACGCCCTGGAGGGCGAGGGCCGGCTCACCCACCCCATGCGCTACGACGCGCAGAGCGACCGCTACGTGCCGACCACCTGGCCCGAGGCCTTCGCGGCCATCGGTGCGAGCCTGCGCGGTCTCGACCATCCCGATCAGGCCGAATTCTACACGTCGGGCCGCGCCTCCAACGAGGCGGCCTACCTCTACCAGCTCTTCGCCCGGCACTACGGCACCAACAACTTCCCCGACTGCTCGAACATGTGCCACGAGGCCAGCGGCATCGCCCTCCAGGCGGCCATCGGCATCGGCAAGGGCACGGTGCTGCTGGAGGATTTCGAGAAGGCCGATGCCATCTTCGTGGTGGGTCAGAACCCCGGCACCAACCATCCGCGCATGCTCGGCGACCTGCGGAAAGCCGCCCAGCGCGGCACCCGCGTGGTGGTGTTCAACCCCGTGCGTGAGCGCGGCCTCGAGCGCTTCGCCGATCCGCAGAACACCGTGGAGATGCTGCGCGGCTCCAGCGCCCCCGTGGCGAGCCACTATTACCAGCCGCGTCTGGGTGGCGACATGGCGGCCTTCCGCGGCATCGCCAAGGCGGTGTTCGCCGCCGACGACGCGGCGCTCGCCGCCGGCAAGGCGTCCGTCCTCGACCGCGCGTTCCTGAGCCATCACACCGCCGGCCTCGCCGCCTACCGTGCTGCCGTCGATGCCACCACCTGGGAGGCCATCGAGGACCAGTCCGGCCTGTCCCGCGCCGACATCGAGGTCGCGGCCGGCGTGTATCTCGGGGCCGACAAGGTGATCTGCACCTGGGCCATGGGCGTCACTCAGCACCGGCATTCCGTCGCCACCATCCGCGAACTCGCCAACGTGATGTTCCTGCGCGGCCATGTCGGGCGTCCCGGCGCGGGCCTCTGCCCCGTGCGCGGCCATTCCAACGTGCAGGGCGACCGCACGGTGGGCATCAACGAGAAGCCCCCCGCCGCCCTCCTCGACGCCCTGGAGACGACCTTCGGCTTCACCGCGCCGCGCAAGCACGGCCACAACGTCATCGCGGCCATCGGCGCCATGCTGGACGGCTCGGCCAAGGCCTTCATCGGACTCGGCGGCAACTTCGCCCGTGCCACGCCGGATACGACCCTCGTCGCAAAGGCCCTGTCGTCGTGCGAGCTCACCGTCCACATCGCGACGAAGCTCAACCACTCGCACCTCGTGCCGGGCCGTGTCGCCTACCTCCTGCCCTGCCTCGGCCGCACGGAGATCGACCGCAACGCCAAGGGCAAGACCCAGATCGTCACGGTCGAGGATTCCATGAGCATGGTCCACGGCTCGGGTGGCATCAACAAGCCGGCCTCGAAGGAACTGCTCTCCGAGATCGCCATCATCGCCGGCATGGCGGCGGCCACCGTCGGCTCCGACCGGGTCGATTGGGCGGCGTTGACCGAGGATTACGATGGCATCCGCGACCTCATCGAGCGCACGATTCCGGGATTCACGGGCTACAACGTCCGGGTGCGGCGCCCGCGCGGCTTCATGCTCCGCAATCTCGCCGCCGAGCGCAACTTCGAGACCGAGACCGGGTTCGCTAACTTCTCCGCCGATGCGCTTCCGGAGGCGACGGAGCACCAGCGGGCCCGCAACGCGCCCGGCACCTTCGTGCTGCAGACCTTCCGCAGCCACGACCAGTACAACACCACCATCTACGGCATGGATGACCGCTATCGCGGCGTCTACGGCGAGCGCCGCGTGGTCTTCGCCCACCCCGACGATCTCGCTGAGATCCGGGCGCTCACGGGCGACCGGGTCGACATCGTCGGCACCCACGACGACGGGGTGACCCGGGTGGCGGAAAGCTTCCGTCTCGTGCCGTTCGACATGCCGCGCGGGTCGCTGGCCGGCTACTACCCCGAACTCAACGTTCTCGTGCCGCTCTCGACCTTCGGCGAGGGCAGCGATACCCCGACCTCGAAATCGGTGATGGTACGGTTGCGCGCCCCGGTCGCCGCGTGAGCGAACCGGCCGCCGACGCCGAAACCTTCCTGGCGGTGACGGAGTCCGTCGCCGCCCTGCAGCCCGGCCTCTCCACCCTCGAGGCGGGCGTGCTCGCGGCCCTGCACCTCAACCTCGCCGCCGACACCCGCAGCTTTTCGCGGGTGTTCGGCGTTGAGCACGCCCTGGTACTGCGGGCAGTTGAAATCCTTGTGGGCGAGGCTGCGCTCCTCACCGTGATCGAGCGGGCAGCCCGCACTCAGCGGACGCGCTATGCCGTTACCGAGACCGGCCGAGCGGTTCTCGACCACTTGCACGGCTGAACCGGTCGGCGGGCAACGTCTCGTCCATTGCCGAGCGCGCGACGGGGCTGCTCTTGCAGGACGCCCCTGCAACGTCGTGCCCGGCACCGAACCCCCACCCCGCGAGCGGGGCGAGGGCGGATGAAGCGAGCGGCCTACCGCGCGATCCGCACCGGCCCGTTCATCCCCGGCCAGTCGGAATACCCGTTGGCGCCGCCGCCGTACCAGTAGGCCTTCGGGGCCTCGGCGAGGGGTGCGCCCGTGCGCAGGCGCTCGACGAGGTCCGGATTGGCAATATAGGGGCGGCCAAAGCTGAACAGATCGGCGCGGCCCTCCGCGAGGTCCTTCTCGGCAAGCTCCAGGGTGTACTGGTTGTTGCCGATATAGGCACCATTGAAGCGCTCCCGGATCCGGCCGAAATCGACTTCGTCGGGCACGTCCCGGGTCTGCTGGGTCACGCCCTCGATGGTGTGGACGTAGAGCAGGCCGAACCCGTTCAGGGCCTCGACATAGGCGCCGAACGTCGCCTTCGGATCGCTATCGAGGGCTGTCTTGCCGGGCTCGGTGGTGGCCGGCGACAGGCGGATGCCGACGCGCTGGCCGCCGCCCCAGACCTCGGTCACGGCCTTCACCACGGCCAGGGGGAAGCGCAGGCGGTTCTCGATGGAGCCGCCGTACCGGTCCGTGCGGTGATTGGTGGAATCGCGCACGAACTGTTCGAGGAGGTAGTTGTTCGCGGAGTGGATCTCGACACCGTCGAAGCCGGCCGCCTTGGCGTTCTCGGCGGCGCGGCGGTAATCCTCGACGATCCCGGGGATTTCGTCCGTCTCCAGGGCACGCGGGGTGACGTGGGGCTGCATGCCCTTTTCGGTGAACGCCATGCCCTCAGGCTTGATCGCCGAGGGCGCGACGGGCAGGCCGCCGTCCGGCTGGACGTCCGGGTGCGAGATGCGGCCCGTATGCCAGAGCTGCAGGAAGATGCGACCCTCATTGGCGTGGACGCCGGCGGTGACCGTCTTCCAGCGCTCGACTTGGGGCTTGGTCCAGATACCCGGCGTCAGGGCGTAGCCCACGGCCTGAGGCGAGATGTTCGTCGCCTCGGAAATGATCAGGCCCGCATTGGCGCGCTGGGCGTAGTAATCGACGGCGAAATCCGGCGGCACGCCGTCGGTCGACGAACGGCTGCGGGTGAGCGGCGCCATGACGACGCGGTTCTTCAAGGCGAGGTCGCCCAGGGTGTAGGGTTCGAGGATCGGGCTCATGCGGGGGGGACGGGTCCTGGTGGGAGCGCACCGCCGTCCGGCGCGCCGTCAGCGGGGAAAGCCCCGCTTCCCCGCCCC